>CAIXZV010000295.1 GCA_903924005.1 uncultured Chloroflexota bacterium
GCCCGGAAGACTGGAGACGCGGCTCCCCTCCACGACTAGACGACCCTGTGGACCGCCGACGATCGCGAAGACGCCGCGGTCCGGTACCCAGCGCATGAACAGGAGGTAGTCGGAGCCGACGATCATGAGCGGGTCGTCCGCCACCTCGACGATGCCGTGTGAGTCCGTGCCGCCTGACTGCGTCACCACTAGCTGTACCGGCGCGGTGCCGCGCAACGTCCGGACGACGGAGAGATCGAAGCGCGTTTCCGGCAGGCCGCCTGCTGTGTTGCCCAGGGGTGCGTCGTGACGGCCTACCACGGTGCCGACGGCAACGAGGTCACTGGCGTCGGCGACTTCGGCAAGTGATCTGTAGGCGTACGGCCAACTGACCTCGACCGTTCGCACGCTCGCGGCCGGCGTCAGGAACCGCGGCCCGACGAACGCGGCTAGGGCGAGCACCGCCGCCGATGCTCCAGCCATCAAGATCCTGCTGCGCTGGGTTCGCTTGTGCCCCGCCCTCACGACGAGTTGCGCCCCAACGAGTGACATGACCCGGTCGTGGTTCATCATGATTAGCTCACCTTGCGTTTCGTCAGCAGACGCCTCGAACTGGGCGTGAATGGACACATCGCGTTCATCGGCGTCAGGGGGCAGTCGGAACACTGCGGTCCTCCTCTGCTTCCATGCTCCCAACAGTCGTTGCCAACCGGCGCTTGAGTCGCTCCAGGCGACTGAAGGTTGCCTTTGGACTGAGTCCCATGGCTCGAGCGACATCGATCACGGGCTGGCCCTCGACGAAGCGCAGGTACACAAGTCGTCGTTGCACGCCGTCAAGACCGGCGAGGTAGGCATCAAGATCGGACGCATACTCGGCTCGGCTTGCCGCCTGCTGGGTCAATGAGTGCAGGCGCGAAAGTAGGCTCGCGCGGCGTGAGTTTGCCCTCCGCGCGTCAAGTGCCCGGAACCTTGCACGCATGGACAGCCAGGCGGCCATCGTGCCGCGTGCGGGATCGATACAGGCGTATTCGAACCAGAGGTCGGCGAGCACATCCGCCGCGATCTCCTCGACGTCCTGTGCCTGAACCCCTTGCCACGAACGCCGGATCGCAGTTGCGAGCGCCTGCCCATGGCGGGCCAAGACGACGGCCAACACGCCCGAATCTCGCGCAGCAACTGCTTCGAGCAACTCGTCGTCTGTCCTCGGATCTTGGCTCATACTCTGCCTACGCTCGCGAGCCTGTGGGATTCCCCGTGTAAGCGCCAATTGCGTGCCCGCGGGCGGAACTGTCTCGTACCGACCATGGCGCCAAGACGTTGTTGTCGGCCGAAACGTTGCCTCCGTGGACCTGCGTTGCCGGATTGGATCCCAGAAGCCACCCATCGCCTCCATCAGTCGCGTCGAGTGCGGGATGGTGTTCCCGTATCATCGGGGCATGGCCACGCTTACCCGCGCCGACGTTGAGCATGTCGCGCATCTCGCCCGCCTCGGCCTGGCCGAGCATGAGCTCACAGAGCTTGAGGGGCAGCTCAACCACATCCTCGAGCAGTACGCCAAACTTGCCGAACTCGACACGGACGACATCCCACCCACGGCGCAGGTGATTGAGCTCGAGACCATCCTGCGCGACGACGTGGTCCGTACGTCGCTTGATCCGGCCGCGGTGCTGGCAAACGCGCCCGAGCGCGATGGGGACTTCTTTGTGGTCCCGGCGATCCTGGGCGGGGACTGACCCTCATGTCGCCGATGACCCCCGATGCCGCCGACGCCCTAACCGAACTGCACGCGCACGACCTGGCGGGCGCGCTCCGCGCCGGCATCGTGTCGGCCCGTGAGCTTGCTGCCGCGCACTTGGCGCGTACGCACCGCACGGACCAGGGTCTGCACGCCTGGCTGTCGATTGACGACGAGCGGGCGCTGGCCGAAGCCGACGCTGCCGATGCCCGGCTGTCCGCCGCGCGCGCCGCCGGGCCTGACGCGCTGGCCGCGCTGCACCCGATGCACGGCGTGCCGGTGGCGCTCAAGGACCTTGTGTCTATCCGCGGCGGACAGGCCACGGCCGGTTCGCGGATCCTCGAGGGGTACATCGCCCCGTACGACGCCCACATCACCGAGCGCCTCCGGGCGGCCGGCGCCGTGATCCTTGGCAAGACCAACATGGACGAGTTCGCCATGGGCTCCTCCACGGAGCACAGCGCGTACGGTCCCACGGCCAACCCGTGGGATCTCGGCCGCGTTCCCGGCGGCTCTTCGGGCGGTTCGGCCGCGGCGGTTGCGGCGTTCCAGACGCCAGTCTCCATCGGCACCGACACCGGCGGCTCCATCCGCCAGCCCGCCTCAATGTGCGGCGTGACCGGCATGCGGCCCACGTACGGGCGCGTGAGCCGGTACGGGATCGTCGCCTTTGCGTCCAGCCTTGACCAGGTTGGCCCGTTTGGCCGCGACGCCCGCGATGCGGCGGCGCTGCTCCACGCGGTGGCGGGTCGTGATGCGCGCGACTCCACGTCGGCGCCCATCGCCGTGCCAGACGATCTGATCTCTTTGCCGGCAGGCGACGACGAGGCGGCTGGCTGGCTGCGCGGCAAGCGCTTCGGCATCCCCGCCGAGTACTTCCCGGCGGGGATGGACGCCGGCGTTGACGCGCGGATCCGCGAGGGGATCGCTGCGCTGGAGGCGGCGGGCGCGGTGGTCGAGCCGGTGAGCCTGCCCCACACGGAATACGCGCTTGCGGCGTACTACATCGTGGCCCCGGCGGAGGCCTCGTCCAACCTTGCGCGCTACGACGGCGTCAGGTTTGGCCACAGCGTCCGCGGCGGGGGCGACTACCTGTCCAACTACCTCGCCACGCGCGGCCGCGGGTTTGGCCCCGAGGTCAAGCGCCGGATCATGCTGGGCACTTACGCGTTGTCCGCCGGCTATTACGACGCGTTCTACCTCAAGGCGCTCAAGGTCCGCACGCTGATCAAGCGGGACTTTGACCTGCTGTGGGGTCAGGGCTTCGACGCGCTGGTCGCGCCCACGGCGCCATCGGTTGCCTTCGAGTTTGGCGCCAAGACCGCGGATCCGGTGGAGATGTACCTCGCGGATGCGTGCACGCTGCCGGTCAACATGGCCGGGCTGCCGGGCATCTCCACCCCGTGCGGCCTGTCGGACGGTCTGCCCGTGGGCCTGCAGTTCATCGGCGCGCCGTGGTCTGAGGCTGCGCTGTTCCGTGCGGCGCGCGCCTACGAGGGCGTGACGGCGGGTTCTGCATGGCGGTCCATGCGCCCACGCGATCTGGCGGCCCTGGAAGATCCTGCGGTGCCCACGCCTGCGGAGCGCGCCGCGCGCCGCTGAGCCGCCGCTTGGCACCCGGCCGCATGTCGTACCCTTTTGCGCATGACCGAGCCGACCCCCCGCGCGCCCCTTGCTGAGCGCGCCCTTGCCCAGCGCGTCCTCGCCGTGCCGCCGTCCGGCATCCGCCGCTTCTTCGACATTGCGGCAACCATGCAGAACGTCATCAGCCTGGGCGTGGGCGAGCCAGACTTCGACACGCCCCGTGAGATCGTTGAGGCGGGTGTCGAGAGCCTGCGCGAAGGCCGCACCCACTACACATCCAACTACGGGACCATCGAGCTCCGCCGGGCGCTCTCGGACCACCTGTTTCGCCTCTACGGCGTCCGCTACAACAGCGCCAACGAGATCCTGATCACCGTTGGCGCCTCCGAGGCCGTTGACCTTGCCCTGCGGGCCACCTGCGATCCGGGCGACGAGGTCATCCTCCACGAGCCAAGCTACGTGGCGTATGTGCCGGCGGTGGTCTTCGCGGGCGGCACGGTGGTCCACGTACCCACCCGGTTTGAGGACGACTTCGCGCTGGATCCGGCCGTGGTGGAGGCCGCGATCACGCCAAAGACCAAGGGCCTGTTCCTGGGCTACCCGGCCAACCCCACCGGCGCCGTCCTCACGGATGCGCAGCAGGACGCGCTGGCCGACATCGCCCGTCGCCACGACCTGATCGTGTACAGCGACGAGATCTACGATCGACTCGTGTACGGCGACTACCGCCACCGTGCGTTCTCATCCCTGCCGGGCATGTTTGAGCGAACCATCCTGATGGGCGGCTTCTCAAAGGCCTATGCCATGACCGGGTGGCGCGTGGGGTGGCTCTGCGCCCCGGCGCACCTGCTTGAGGGGATCGTCAAGATCCACCAGTACGGGATCATGTCGGCGCCATCCGTGGCGCAGGACGCAGCGCTTGTGGCCATCACCGGCGGCGAGGTCGCGGTGGAGACGATGCGCGCGGAGTACGACCGGCGTCGGCGGCTGCTGGTGGACGGCCTGAACCGTCTTGGCCTGGCCACCTTTGAGCCGCGCGGCGCGTTCTACGCCTTCCCAAACATCACCTCCACGGGCCTCACGTCTGACGAGTTTGTGGAGCGCCTGATCCAGGAGGAGGCCGTTGCCTGCGTCCCGGGCACCGCGTTTGGACCGTCCGGTGAGGGCCACGTGCGCATGTGTTACGCCACAAGCTACGAGAAGCTTGAGGAGGCGCTCGGGCGTATCGAGCGGTTCCTCGGCCGGATTAGGGCGGAACGCGCCAGTTGACCGCCCGCGCCACGTCGTGACCTTTGCCCCTTCCGGCAGGGGCCAGAGGACGCGCAACCTTCAGCGATCCGGGGAGCCGCGGCGTTTGACCTGTGGGACCCACCGGGTGATGGAGGTACCCCATGACCCGAGCACTCGTTGTGCACCACGACATCGACCTTGCTGACCAGGAGGTTGAGTCGCTGCGCCGCTTTGGCTACGAGGTGGAGCAGTGCAGCGGGCCATCGGCAAACACCTGCCCCGTGCTCAACGGCGGGCGGTGCGCCATGGCTGACCGCTCGGACGTGCTTGTCTACGACGCCTTTGCAGACGGCGACATCGACGGCGCCCAGCGCCTGATCTCGGATCTCCGGCGCGTGCACGCCGCCGTCCCCATCGTGCTGACGTTCCCGGGCGTGGGGATGACGGGCTTTGACGACGAGCCCGCTCACGGCGTTGTGCCGATGTATGGCCAGCCCACCGGGGCCAACCTGCACGCGGCCATCCAGCAGGCAATCGCTGAGTTGCATCCGGCCAACTGACCCCGCGCGGGGTCGATGAGATGTCGGCCTGTGCGAAACTCACGGGCGATGACCACCACCGCCACCGATGCCGTCCTCGAGCGCTACGAGGCCGTCATTGGCATTGAGATCCACTGCCAGCTCCGCACGAACTCCAAGATGTTCTGTGGCTGCTCCACCGCGTATGACGGCGCCGCACCCAACACGCACAACTGCCCCGTGTGTCTGGGTCTGCCGGGCGCCCTGCCGGTGATCAATCGCCAAGCGGTGGAGTACGTCATCGCCACCGGGCTCGCCATCGAGGCGCACATCCCGGAGCGCACCCAGTGGGAGCGCAAGAACTACTTCTACCCGGACCTGCCCAAGGGCTACCAGATCAGCCAGTACGCCATTCCGCTCGCGGCGCACGGACGGCTCGCAATCGAGACATCGGCCGGGCCGTTCGTGGTGGACATCACCCGCGCGCACCTCGAGGAAGACACAGCCAAGCTCCTGCACGGGGAGGGCGGCGGGGCCGATCGCACCACGCTCGTGGACTTCAACCGCTCCGGCGCGCCCCTGATGGAGATCGTCACGGAGCCCACCATCCGGACGGTCGAGCAGGCCCGCCGCTATGCGGAAGAGCTCCAGCTGCTGCTGCGGGCGATTGGCGTGTCCGATGCCGACATGGAGCGTGGCCAGATGCGCGTCGAGGCGAACGTGTCGCTGCGGCCGCGAGGGACCGAGCCATTCGGGACGCGCGTGGAAGTGAAGAACATGAACTCGTTCCGCTCGGTGGAGCGGGCGATCGCCTACGAGATTGAGCGGCAGGGGCACGCGCTTGACAACGGCGAGGCGCTGGTCATGGAGACCCGCGGTTGGGACGACGGCCGCCAGCTGACGTACCGGATGCGCGCCAAGGAAACCTCGGACGACTACCGCTACTTCCCGGAGCCTGACCTGCCGCCGCTGCGCGTTGACGCCGGTTGGGTAACGGCCGTCCGCGATGCGCTGCCGGAGCTGCCGTCGGCCCGCCGGGCGCGCTACATAGCGCTAGGTCTAGGCGCCTATGACGCGGCCGTCGTCACGGCCGATCCAACGATGCTGATGGCATTCGACGCAATCTCGGCCGCCGGGTCGGCGCCCGCCAAGGAGGTGGCCAACTTCGTGACAGGAGCCCACGCCAAGGCGCTCAAGGCCGGCGATGCAAACGCTGCGGGCACAGCTGGAGCCTCCACGCCTGCGGGCATTGCCGTGCTTCTGGGGGCCATCGCCTCCGGCACCGTCACGCGCCAGGTTGGCCGTGAACTGCTGGATCGCCACATTGCCGACGGTACGCAGGCGGCCGATCTGCTGGCCGATGCCGGCCCCAGTCCCATCTCGGACGATGCCGCGCTGCTGGGCCACATCGAGGCGGTTATCGCCGCAAACCCGCGCGCCGTGGCGGACCACAAGTCCGGCAAGCCCGTCGCAGGCTTCCTCACGGGCCAGGTCATGAAGGCAACTGGCGGTGCCGCCGACGCGGCCCGCGTCACCACGCTCGTCCGCGAGCGCCTCAATCGGGAGGGCTGAACTCTTGGGTCCGCTGTCGCTGCTGCTGCTCGCCGTGGGTGTGGTGCTGATCGTCGTGGGGGCGCGGCGGTTCATGCCGCCGTATCGGCGCTATCAGGCGCTCCAGGAGCAGGACGCCAACGTGGCGCGCTATGAGGCGTGGCGCGGCGGTGCTCGGTCTGACCCAAAGACCGGCGCCTCGGTGGCGATGGCGGTGCTTCGCCGCCAGCTCCAGCAGAGCGGGCTGATCGTGATCGGGGGCTTCGTCTGCGTCGCGGCGGGCTTCGTCCTTCGCTGATCCTGGCGCTGGCAGGGGAGGAGGGTGCCCCGCCGGTTGGGTTGTCGCGATGCTTCGGCTCAAGCCGAACTAGATGCTGGATTGGGGTACGGCAGCGCAGGGCGTGACGGACGCAATGTGCTTCGGTTTGCGCCGAAGCACCTTCACCTGAGGCGTGGAGACACACCCCGAACCCCGCACCGAAGCGCCGCGACCGACTAGAGCGCAGCGGCCTCGTCTGCACGCTGGAGCGCAGCAACCGCCTCAGGGCCATACGCTGAATCGGGGAGTGGCCGGCGCCACGCGGTTGCCGCAGCGCCGGCCGCTTTGCCTGCCTCCACTGCCGACAGGACGTCGCGCCGCGCATGCCAGCTCGCCAGGAACGCCGCCACAAACGCGTCGCCGCAGCCCACCGTCGTGCCGACGACGTCCACCGGCACGACCGGCACCGCAACGTCGCCGATGCCGCCCGCCGAAGCCGGCCGCCCGTCAAACACCAGCACCCCGCGGGAGCCCAGGGTCACCACGATGAGCCGCCGCAGCTTGTGGGCCACGTCGCGGATGCCGGTCACCGTGTCGTCATCGGCAGCCCCCGGCCAGCCCACGAAGCCGATATCGACGGCCTGCATCGTCTGCGCCAGCCGCTCCACGGTGTAGTGGCGGAAGCCGAGGAAGTCCGCGGTAACCTCGGGTCCTGCTCCGGCGCCAACCACGCCTGCCGCGTGCAGCCGTGAGAGCTCGCGGATCGCGCCCTCCACCAGCACGAGGTGTACCGAAGGCGCCGCAGCGACGACCGCTTCCTCCGCTGGCGTGGACGCGAAATCGGCCCAGACGCCCTCGACGAAGTTGTCCATGCGGGGCTGAAGATCATGCTGGATGACGATGTCGATGGACGCCGACGCGCCGCGGCCAACCAGCTCCAGCGTGGCCATGATGCCGTGGTGAGCAAGGAATTCCGTGAACACCGCCGGCTGGTCGTCGCCAACCCGGGAGATCAGCCTGAACGGCTTGCCCACGTGCGCCCAGTGCCAGGCCATGTTGAGGATGCCCCCGCCCGGCAGGACCAGCCCGCGCCCCACGTAGATATCGAGCGACAGGGCGCCGAGCAGGACGGGCTCGGTGGGTGCTGCGCGCACAGCCATGGCTAGATGCCGTCGAGCGGGGCGGACCGGCGGTCACCCAGCGCGAGGAACCGGTCGTAGCGCACCTCAACCACCTTGCTCATCTGCCAGAACGCCTCCACCGAGAGGTGGGCGCAGCCCTCGGTGTGGTACCAGTCCTGACGGCCCGGGAGCGTGGTGACGAGCGCCGGGTCGTGCGCGGGGACCACCGCGGGGTTGAGCATGAAGCCGGGCGAGAGGGGATCTCGGATCTGGAGCAGGTGCGCGCCGCGGAACCCGTAGGCGCGCGGCACGTGGTGCACCACGCCCGTACCCAGGTCCAGCAGAGCGGCATCTTCGGACGGCGTGGGCGTGACGTCCGTCCAGCCCGGGTCGTCGGCCAACTCCGCGATCACCCGACGTACCGAGATGTCCTGGTAGTGGTTCGCCAGCGTGTTCGGCTGCTCGTATGCGTCGTCGCGGACGTTCTCCACTGCCCAGTCGTACACGTTGCCGCAGGTGGTGACGAGGAAGCGGACAAGCGCCGGCCGATCCCGCAGGAACCGGCGATACGCCTCCTCGTATTCCAGGATGGCCTCGGACGGCGGCACCACCTGTCCGCGCACGATGTGGGAGAGGCGCCAGCCGTCCGCGCCAAAGCGCTCGTCAAGCAGCTCGCGGCGCCGATGCTTCGCGTCGCCGGCAAAGCCCGGCAGACCCACGACGATCCACGTGTCGGCAAGATCGGCGGCGGCATCGGGCGGCAGCGCCGTCCACCATGTGCGTGCCTCGATGTTGGAATCCATGGCGGGATCATAGGCGGGCCGCCCGCCATAGACTGGGCCAACACAGCGGGGTCTAGGACACGCCATCTCGAGGAGCACAACGGCATGCGGCAGCGGACGGACGGTACGGGCTTCGCCACGCGGGCGATCCACGCGGGCGAGCGGCCTGACCCCACGACGCACGCGCACAACACGCCCATCTACGCCACGGCAACCTTCGCCTTCGATACCGCGGCCCAGAAGGAAGAGGCCGTGGACCGGGCGCTTGCCTGGGAGCCCGGCCAGTACTTCTACTCGCGCACGTCCAACCCGACGAACCGCGCGCTCGAGGAGAAGATCGCCTCCCTTGAGGGTGCCGAAGACGCCGTGGTGGCCTCGTCCGGCATGGCGTCGGTCTCGGCAACGCTGTTTGCGCACCTTGAGGCTGGAGATCACCTGATTGTCGGCGACGAGGTCTTCGCCATCACCAAGGTGCTCTGGGAGGAGGATCTGCCGCGCCGCAACATCGCCGTGACGCCTGTGGACATGTGCGATCTGGGCGCGATTGAGGCCGCCTTCCGGCCAAACACCAAGATCGTCTTCATCGAGACCTCCACAAACCCGCGCCTGCGCATGCCGGACATTGCCGCCATCGCTGCGATCGCCCACCGCCATGGCGCGCTGCTGATTGCTGACAACACATTCCTGAGCCCAGCCCTCCTGCGGCCACTCGAGCATGGCGCAGACCTTGTCCTCCACGCGGCTACCAAGTACCTCTCGGGGCATGGGGACGCGGTGTCGGGCGTGGTCTCGGGCGCGAAGGCGCTGATCGACCCGATCCGCAAGCAGACCGACACGTTTGGCCAGGCGGCCAGCCCCTTCTCGTCGTTCCTCGTGCTGCGCGGCGTCCGGACGCTGCCGCTGCGCACCGCTGCGGGCTCCGCCAATGCGGCCCGGCTGGCGGCGTTCCTGGAGGCCGATCCGCGCGTGGAGTGGGTGCGCTACCCGGGTCTCGCCTCGCACCCCGACCACGCGCTGGCGACGCGGCTGCTGGGCGACCGCTATGGCGCGATGCTGACGTTCAAGCCGCGGGGCGGCGTGGAGGGTATGGCCGCCTTCACGGACCACCTGCGCCTGTGCGACATCGGCGTGAGCCTTGGCGACGTGTTCACGCTGGTGTACCCGCGACCGAAGGACGGGGCGATCATCCGCGTGTCGGTTGGCTGCGAGGACGCGGACGACCTCGTTGAGGACTTCGCCCTCGGCCTCTCGTTCGTCAAGTAGCGCCGGGTCGTGTCGGGGATCCTGCGTGCGGCCCGTGGGGTCGTCGAGACCGTCGTTCTCACGCTCGTCATCTTCTTCGTCATCCAGAACTTTGTTGCGCAACCGTTCCAAGTGCAGCAACACTCGATGGAGCGGACGTTCACGCCGGGTGACTACGTGCTTGTGGACCGGCTGTCCCACCTGTGGAGCCCGTACGCGCGCGGCCAGGTGGTTGTGTTTCACCCACCTGCCACGGCTGCCTCAGGCGGTGAGCCGTACATCAAGCGCGTCATCGGCCTTGCCGGCGACACGATCGAGGTCAGTGGCGGGCGGGTGCTCGTCAATGGCGCGGCGCTCGATGAGCCATACCTGTACCGCAACAGCGCTGGCGCCATCGAGCCCACCGACGCAAGCGGCGAGACACGCTGGGTTGTGCCGACGGACGACCTGTTTGTGATGGGGGACCATCGCCAGGCGTCATCGGATAGCCGCGTCTTCGGGCCGATCGCCGTCTCCTCGGTGATCGGGCGGGGTCTGGTGCGCTACTGGCCGTTTGCGGCGTTCGGCCTCGTCAGCGGCCAGGTGTACGAGAACGTGCCTGCGCCCTGACGTGCCCGAACGCGGCTGGGCGCTACTGCCGGCGGTTCTGCCCCGCGGCATTCACTCCATGACTGCCTGCACGGGAGCGCGGCTCGTAACCGCCCCTGGATCATTGTCACTCCCGTCGCGGGCGTGTGGCGTGTGTGTGGGCCGACGCGAAGACTGACCCCAGCAAACCCTTGCGGCTCGCTGTGGCATGCGCGGATCCATGCGGTGAATACGGACGGCAGGAACGCCACCGACACGACGGTGCAACTACCCCCGGCCGAGCGCCGCTGCAGCTTTGAGAGCGGCACCAATCGTGAGATCGACGCGACGCGTGACCTCATCCTCGGGCGGGCGGTACCAGGCTTCGCCCTCGACCAGCTTGGCGTTGGGATCCTCGGGATCCACCAGCACATCAGACACGGTGAGGATTGTCCCGGCGCGGACCGGTCGGCCCTTCGCGCGCTCGCGCATGGCCAGCAGGAACAGCGCCGCGCTCTCCATCTCAACGCCAAGGTAGCCGCGACGGCCCCAGCGGACCGCGCCCCCGGGTGCCGGGTCGTAGAAGACGTCCGAGGTGACGATGGGGCCGACATGGGTGACGAGGCCCTCGGCGATGGCAGCAGCGCGGAGCGCGTTGATGACGTCCCAGTCTGCGGTGGGCGCGGTGGGCTCGCCGGCGCCAAGAACGGCGCCCATGCCCGTGGCGGCAACCGCAGAGAGCGCCACCACGGCGTCTCCGATGCCCAGCTTGCCAAACCCGCCGGTGGTCCCGACACGGATGAACGTGGTCACGCCCAGCATCAGCAACTCCTCGACAACGATCGAGGTAGTGGGGGTGCCCATCATCGTGGTCTGGACCGACACGGGTACGCCGTCAACGGTGCCCGTGTAGCCCAGAAGCCCGCGGTGCTGGGAGACCAGCCGGGACTTCTCAAGACCGCCGTCGAAGCGGGCAGCCATCCGCGTGGCGCGATTTGGGTCGCCGGGCAGCAGCACAACCGGGGCGTAGTCGCCGGGCTCGGCTTGAAGATGGATCGGCATCGGGTTCCTCCGGGCTCTGGGGATTACGCCCAGTATGTGGTCTGCAGGCGGACCGTGGGTGCAACGGCGGCCAGCAGGTCTCGTGCTGGCGCCTCGTGGTTGACAACGGCGCCGCGCCGCACGGCAATCCAGGCGTCGCGGATGGCGGCGGACCCGCGACCGGCGGCATCGAGCCCCACCAGCGCATCCGCCAACGGCCCAATCGTGGGGTTGAAGGCCACGCTCTCCAGCACCGCTCCGCTGACCAGCGACCCGTCACCCAGCCGCAGCACCACCGCCGAGCGGTCTCGGCTATAGGGTGCGTGTGCGCGCGCGCTCGCGGCGCCAAGGGCGTCGGCGATGTCAGCGGGGAGGTGTTCCGAGGGCGCAAGCGCAAGCGGGTCGCCCGCGACAGCCCGGGCGCCAACCTCGCCAAGATCACCGGGGGCAAACGGCCACGGGAACAGGTCGTCAAGACGCAGCTCGTGGCCCCTGCGGGTCAATCAGCCGCAGCGCCAACGCGCCGTCCATCTCAGCGAGCACCTGACGGCAGTGTGCGCAGGGACGCGCCTGCGTTGAAGCGAGAACGGCGAGATGTTCTCCGCGAGCGCGGGCGAGCAGCGTCGCGAAGCCCTCGGCGTGTACGGTGTGGGCGATGGCTGCGCCCGGGAACTCCAGGTTGCCCCCAAGGATCAGGTCGCCGCTGACGGCGCCGATCCCCGCAACGCCCACGCGGTACCCAGAGATGGGCGCGCGCGCCAAGGCCGCCGCCGCGTCAAGCGCGAGCAATGCGGCTTCGCGCGCATCGGCCAGCGTGAACTCGGCGACCAGCTGCGCGACAACCGCCGCCGGGACCACCGCCGCCGGGTGCCGCCGATCCCGCCCGGCGCCCTCGCGCAGGTCTGCGAGGCGCGCCGCAAACGCCGCGCCGAGGGATGGGCGAAGGTCGCCCCAACGAGCAGCGAGCCCGAGGTTGGGCGCAAAGGGCGAGTTGCTCACGACTGTGCCTCCTGGCGGCGAACGGCGGCGATGATCCGCTGGAGCTCAATCAGCGTGCACCGGTCCATCACCACGCCGAGCCCTGCTGCATGGGCGATCCGCCCGGCCTCCTCGTCCGCGATGCCAAGCTGCAGCCAGAGGCACGTGGCGCCCGCCGCCACGGCGTCGCGCGCATGGTCCGCGCAGAACTCGGGGCGCCGAAACACGTCAACGATGTCCACGGGACCCGTTGCCGCGACCGCTGCCACAACGGTTGGGTAGCACACGCGGCCAAGGACCTCGACTAGTCCGGGGTTGACGGGAATGACATCCACGCCAAGGCGCAAGAGCGCTGCCATTGTGTCGCGGGCCGGGCGCCCGGGCTTGTCTGATGCGCCAACGAGCGCGATCCGAGGACGCTTCACAAAGAGCATGTCAATCGCCGCGCGGTCCAGAAGCGGCACGGGCGAGCGGCCATCCTGCACAGCGATCAGCGCGGCGAGCCGAGCACGCTCGTCGGGATGCATCGTCATCGCAGAGCGTCTCCTCAGGGTGGCGGCGGTACCGCAGTTGCGGCAGGAATCGGTTGCGCGGACTCGCCGATTATCGCGTACCCTACCGCTTGGCCCGGCCCCAAACCGAGGGGTGCCCGGGATCATAGGAGGAGTACACGTTGCAGCTGTCTCATCGGCTGGTCGCCCTCGGAGCGACCGCAGCCATTGTTCTCGCCGCCTGCTCGGGCTCGGCCACGCCGGCCCCGACCGCGGCCCCCACGGCGGCCCCCACGGCCGCCACCACCGCGGCGCCGACCACGGCGCCGACCACGGCCCCCACCGCAGCCGCCAAGTACAAGGCGTGCGTTGCGTTTGACACGGGCGGCCTCGGCGACAAGGGCTTCAACGACCTCGCCAAGAAGGGTCTCGACGACGCCGCTGCGGCCGGCTTCGACACCGCTTACAGCGAGGCCAAGGGCTCAACCGACTACGCTGCGAACATCACCCGGCTGGTCGACCAGGGCTGCCAGACCATCATCACGGTCGGCTTCAACCAGGCGCAGGCCACCATCGACGCCGTTGCAGCCAACCCGACCGTGAACTTCGGCCAGGTTGACACCGCGTGGAACCTCTGCGGTCCGGACTTCACGTGCGGCAACGCCGACGACACCCCGTACCCGGCCAACTTCACCGGCCTCGACTTCCAGATTGACCAGGCCGGGATGCTCGCGGGCTACCTCGTCGCTGGCTTCAGCAAGACCGGCGTGATGGGCACCTACGGCGGCCAGCAGTTCCCGGGCGTTACGCGCTTCATGGACGGCTACGCCGCAGGCATCGCCTACTACAACAAGGAAAAGGGCACCAAGGTCAAGCTCCTCGGCTGGGACGGCGCCAAGCAGACCGGCCAGTTCGTCGGCGGCGACAACCCCTGGGGTGACGCGGCCAAGGGCGAGCAGATTGCCAAGAACTTCGTTGACCAGGGCGCCGACGTCGTCGGTCCGGTCGCGGGCTCCACGGGCAACGGCTCCATCAAGTACATGCTGTCGGTCAAGAAGTGGGCTATCGGTGTTGACACCGACCAGGCTCTCTCGCTGGCTGACTACGCGGGCGCCATCCTCACCTCCGCGCAGAAGGTGATTGACGTCGCGGTCCTCGACACCATCAAGGCCAACGCGGCCGGCAAGACGGGCGGCGCTGACTACGTCGGCACGCTCGCCAACGGTGGTGTCACCCTCGCCCCGTTCCACACCTTCGACTCGGCCATCTCGGCTGAACTGAAGGCCGGCATCGACGCGC
>CAIXZV010000296.1 GCA_903924005.1 uncultured Chloroflexota bacterium
CGCCGCTCCACGATCGCCGGACAGAGATCCGCTGGGGCATGCGCGACTTCGAGGTCCGTTTTGGCCGTCCGGCCACGGTGGTGTGGTTTCCTGAGACCGCTATCGATTTGGCGACGCTGCGGATCGCCGCCGAAGAGGGCATCACCGGGACGGTGCTGGCCCCATGGCAGGCTGATGCCGGACACCTTGACCGGCGTGCGTACCGCGTGGAGACGGGCGGCGGCCACCACCTCGACGTGGCCTTCTACGACGGCGACCTGTCAGGCGCTGTCTCGTTTGTCCCCGATCTCACGGCCGACGCCGGTAGGTTCATCGGCGAGAAGCTGCTCCCCCGCCTCGCCTCGCCGCTCGCCGACGGCCGTGCGCCCACTGTGGTCATCGCCAGCGACGGCGAGCTCTACGGTCACCATCAGCCGTTCCGCGACCTGTTCCTGCGCGCGCTGGTGGCACCCGGCGCCGGCGGGCCGGACCGCGGCTTTGACGTTGTGACGCTGGGGGCCTTCCTCGCCGACCCGAACGACGATCCGCACCCCGAGATCCGGATCCGGGACCGCACGTCCTGGAGCTGCCACCACGGCGTCGCCCGCTGGGGAGGCGAGTGCCCAGACGCCGCGGACGGCCGCTGGAAGGCGCCGCTCCGCGGTGCGCTCGACCACCTCGCAGGTGAGGTTGACGCTGTGACAGAGATCCTGGGGGCCCAGATCCCCGGTCTTGATGATGTCTGGGCAGCGCGCGACGGCTACGTGGACGTGGTGCTTGGGCTTGTGGACGCTGACGCGTTTGCGGCAGCCTGCACCGGCGGCAAGGCCAACGCAGACGAGCGGCGACGGCTGGCCGTGCTCCTGGAGGCGCAGCGATGGCGCCTCGCGATGTTCGCATCCGATGGCTGGTTCTGGGAGGATCCGGCCAGACCAGAGACCGCGGCCAACCTGCGGGCTGCGGCGAAGGCCGCCCGCCTGATCGACGCACTCGCGGGGACATCGCTGGAGCGGCGGCTGGTGGGCGGTCTGTCCGTGCTGCAGTCGCCTTCGACAGGGCTCGACGGTGCTGCCCTGTACCGGCATGCGCTTGCTGAGGCCGGCCAGCCGCCCCCTGCCTGAGGCGCCCGCTCTGCGTTAGACAGCAGCAGACCCCTGACGGGTATCAGGGGTCTGCGGGCCCGGGCGTCAGTAGGAGGCAGGGGTGACGCCCGAGGATGTGGTGAGCCGGGCCAAACCCGGCGGCTGCCGTCAGCCGCTGCTGCCCGGCCAGACCGCGATCAGCTGAGGCCAACCGTGAACGACATGTGGCGGGTCTCGTCCGAGAGGTCTCGAGAGTCAACACCGTACTCGCTTGCGAAGGCGGCGAAGGCTGCCAGGAGGACGGCTCCGAAGGCGATGATCAGGAGTTCCACGGGTACGCTCATTCCTGCAGAAGTTGCAGTTGATATAGTCAACTAGGCCAAGACAAAGATTAGTTGGACTAGTCCACTGTGTCAAGCAGGCGTATCGGCTCTCCTCCGGCGGACCAACGGCCCGATGCTGCTGTGCCATCACGGTCCAGCGCAAGCAGTGCGGCCGTGACTCCCGGCACCCTTGCCCAGGGTGGCCACAGCCTCGACATCGAGCGCGATTCTGACGTCCCCATCTCCACCCAGATCTTCTGGCAGCTGGCGTACCAGATCGAATCGGGCCGCCTCCAGCCCGGAACCCGCCTGCCGCCCGTCCGCGAACTTGGCGCCGGCCTCCGGGTCAACCCCAACACCGTGCGCGCTGTCTACCGGCGGCTTGCAGATGCCGGCTACGTGCTGGGACGCCACGGCGCAGGCACGCGCGTGGTGGATCGCCCGCCGGTTCGCCGCGGATCCGACGCCCTTGCGGGCATCGTGGCGGAGACCTTCCGGCGTGCCGCGCAGCTTGGCTTTACGCCTGACGAGCTCGCCCAGGCGGTGTTCAGCGCCGCATCAGACCGCAAGCGACCCGGCCCGCACATCCGGGTGCTGTTTGCCGAATGCACGGCAGCTGATGCCAACTTTGACGCCGACCGCATCCGCGAGGCCTTCCCAGACCGGGTAGAGGTGATCCCGGTGCTGCTTGACGAGCTGGCGGACCGCCTCGAGCGCTATCACTACGACCTTGTGGCAACCACGACGTTCCATGCGGATGAGGCGCAGGCGTACGTGGCCGGACGCGTCCCGGTGGTGGCCATGCTGGTGGGCCCGGGCTACATGTCGCTCGTCCACGAGATTGGCGCCCTGCCGCCCGGTTCGCGGGTGGGCGTCGTGTGTGGCTCGCCGCGCGGCATCGAGAACATCGCCGAGGTTCTCAGCCTTGCGGGCGCAAGCGGCGTGGAGATCCTCTCGGCTGTGGCCCACACAGAGCCCGAACTCCAGGCTGTCAACCGTGATGCTGACCTGATCCTTCTCTCACGTGAGGCGATGGCGCTGGGTCTGGAGGCAAAGTTTGAGCGGCCGGACCGGCTGCGCGAGTGGAGCTATGAGTTTGACCCGGCAGGCCTGGAGCTGCTCCGCCGCACGATTGAGCGCGTTGCCGAGCGCGCGGATGGGGTTGGCGGGCCCGGTGCCGCGGACGAGGATCCAACAGGCGAATAGCGTCCTGTTCTGGGGCAAGAGGCGCGATACTGCGCCTATGCGTGCCTTGCCGATCTCCCGTACCGCCCGACGCCGTTTCGCGATCGCCGATGGCGCCGGCCAGACGGCCGCAGGCGGTGGCGCTGAGGCCCTCCCCTCCCCCGCCGCAGCCCGCCGCCTGGCCGCGAACCTGCCCGCTGCCCGCCGGCTTGCAGCTGCCGTGAACGCGACGCGGCAGCCCGGGGAGCCAAGCGCTCAGGCCGGGGAACTCGCGGCGCTGGAGCTGTTGCACGAGATTGGGCACCTCGTTGTGGAGAAGGCGGCCGAGGCCGATCCAGCGGCGTCGATGGCGCAGTCCGCCACGGTTGTCGCGTCCGGGTTGGGCGTGCTGCCGTTTGGGAACCTTGTGGCAGCAGTGGCCGAGGAATTCCCCGATGTGGCTGCGGCTGCGGTCCCGGACAGGATTGAAGAGCTGCTGCTGGTCCGGATTGCCAACGAGAACCCGGCAGCACGGCCCCTGCGCGCCCTCGTTGACGATGACCCGCTCCCGAGGCTCGAGCGCAACGGCGCCATGCAGGCCCTGGAGGCGTACCACGCCAACCGCACTCCGCTTGGGCCAAACGGCGAGACGCTTGTGGAGCTGCTGCGTGCGCCAGCCCGCGCCCACCCGACGTCCTTGGCCGGCCAGCTGCGGTACATCCGCGGGCTCTGGGGCTCCTTCCTGGGCGCGTCGCTTGAGGAGCTGCTGGACCGCCTCACCCTCACACTGGACGTCATGGCCGAGGAGGAGCGCGGGCTCCACCTGCGGTTTGGCGGCGGCGGCGGGTTTGGCGACGGGCCCGGCCACGGTGAAGCGCCAAGCTACGCGGGTCTGGACGCGGAGCCAGAACGGTTCTCGTCGGACTCGGCCTGGATGCCGCGGCTTGTGCTCATCGCCAAGTCCAGCCATGTCTGGCTTGACCAGCTCTCGCGCCGGCACGGCCGCGCCATCCGCACGCTTGACGCAATCCCTGACGCAGAACTGGACCGTCTTGCACGCTGGGGCGTCACTGGGCTCTGGCTGATTGGCCTTTGGGAGCGCAGCAAGGCGTCCCGGCGGATCAAGGAGTGGCGCGGCAACCCAGACGCCGCGGCCTCGGCGTATTCACTCGATGACTACCGGATTGCCGAAGACCTTGGCGGCGAGGCGGCTTGGGCGGACCTGCGCCACCGCGCGTGGGCCCGCGGCATCCGTCTAGCGTCAGACATGGTGCCCAACCATATGGGCATCGATTCGCGCTGGGTTGCGGAGCACCCCGAGTGGTTCCTGTCCACGTCTGAGCCGCCGTACCCCGCATACACCTTTGGCGGCGCAAACCTGGCGGAGGATGGCCGGATGGAGATCCGGCTCGAGGACCACTATTGGGATAACAGCGATGCCGCCGTGGTCTACGAGCGGCGCGACCCGTGGACAGGCGAGCACCGGTACATCTACCACGGCAACGACGGCACGAGCTTTCCCTGGAACGACACAGCGCAGCTGGACTTCAGCCAGGCGGCCGTCCGCGAGCAGGTGATCCTGACGATCCTCGATGTCGCCCGGCGGTTCCCCGTGATCCGCTTCGATGCCGCGATGGTCCTGGCGCGCAAGCACGTCCGGCGGCTCTGGTTCCC
>CAIXZV010000297.1 GCA_903924005.1 uncultured Chloroflexota bacterium
AGCCTCCTCGACCGCGAGGTCGATCTCAAGCTTGATGTCCTTGCCGACAAGCCAGCCGCCGGTCTCGAGCGCGACGTTCCAGACGAGGCCGAACTCCTCGCGATTGAGCTTGCCCGTGGCGTGGAAGCCGGCGCGCCGGGATCCGCCCATCGAGGTAAAGAAGCCCAGGAACTCAACCTCAAAGGTGAAGGCCTTGGTGACGTCCTTCACGGTGAGGTCGCCGGTGACCTGGTAGTCATCGCCGCCCTTGTGAGTGACGCCGGTGGCGACAAACGTGATGTCCGGGTAGGTCTCTGCATCGAAGAAGTCGCCCGAGCGCAGGTGGCCGTCGCGCTGCTCGACGCCCGTGTTCAAGGACGCAGCCTTGACGGTGAAGGAGCCGCGTGACGCCGTGGGGTTCTCGGGGTCAAGCTCCAGCGCGCCAGCAACGGTGGCGAACTTGCCGCGAACGGTGCTCACCATCATGTGCTTGGCGGCGAAGATCACGTCGGTGTGGGTGGTGTCGAGGTTCCAAGTTGTGGTTGCCATGGTCGCGAGGGTCTCCTGTGGCGGCCTTTCCGCCGTGGTATTGTTGACGACGCAACGATATAGCAGGATGGTTGCATCGTCAACTATTGTTTGGGAGAGAGACCTCAATGACCAGCGTCCGCGAGTCGGGGCAGCACGCCGGGTTGGCATCACCCGTGGCAGAACTGGCCGCCGAGGAGATGGCCGCCTGGAGGGCATTTCTCCACGCCCACGCGCGCCTCACGCGCCGGCTCGATGACGAACTGCAGGCCACCACCAGCCTTTCGCTGGCGGAGTACGACGCGCTGGTCCAGTTGGCGAACACCCCGGGCCGTCGTCTGCGCATGAGCGTGCTGGCTGAGCGCGTGGTCCTGTCGCGAAGCGGGATCACCCGGCTGGTTGACCGTCTCGTGGCCGGTGGAATGGTTGAGCGCACCGCGTGTCCAACCGATGCGCGCGGCGCTGAGGCCGCGCTGACCCCTGTCGGGGTGGACGCGCTTCGCGCCGCAACCGGAACACACATCAGCGGCGTCCGGCGCTACTTCCTTGACGCAACCACCGCGGATGAGCAGGCCGTCATCGCCGGGGCGCTTGACCGCGTGTCCGAGGGGCTTGGCCGCACCCAGCCAACATCCGAACTGTGCGCGCCGCAAAAGGGCTGACGGCCCGAATGTGAGTCAAGCGGCCCGCCGGCTTGGCCGCGTCTACGCGGGCACCAGCGGGTTTGCCTACCCCGCTTGGTCGCCACGCTTCTACCCGTCGGGGACGCGCGGCCCCGCGTTGCTCCCCTACTACGCCTCACGCCTGACTGCGTGCGAGCTTTCCACCACGTACTACGCCAGACCCACGCCCGAGCGGATTGATGTGTGGGCGGCCACTGTGCCGCCATCCTTCCGCTTCATCGTGAAGGCCCAGCGCGGAGCGGCCGTCCGGGCGCTCGCGACTGATCCGGTTGGCGGTTCCGCGAGGCTGACAGAACATCTCGAGCGGTTTGGCGAGCGTCTTGGCGGTGTGCTCTTCCGTATCGCTGAGGGCACCCCACGCGACGATCAACGGCTGACGGCGCTGCTTGCCGCCTGGCCGCGGACGGTGCCGCTGGTGCTGGAGGCGCAGGAACCCGCCTGGCATGTCGACGAGACGTTTGCCGCGCTGCGCGCCGCGGGTGCCGTCTTGTGCGCCACAGATCGCGACGAGGATGCGGGGCTGCCCGACATCCGGCGAACTGGCCCGTTCCTCTACCTGCGCCTGCGGCGCGCCGTCTATGACGAGGCGGCGCTGGACGCCTGGGCGGCCCGGCTGGTGCCATTCCTCGAGGACGGGATGGATGCCTATGTGGTCTTCCGCCACGACGAGGACGGCCGCACAGCACTGCAGGCCGAGGGGTTTGCGCGACGCATTGAGCGAGTGCTGACCCGCAGTTGATGGAGCGGTATTCCGGCCGTGGGGCTTGGGCGGTTGGGCTTGGGCGGTTGAGCCGCTCTTCGCTTCGCGCGCGCCTGCGGCCCGCCGCACGGCCAGCGCTGCCGTCGTCTCATCACCGCTTGTGATAATTGCCAGCCCGTTCGCGCGCACGCCGCGTCTCGGCTGGCATGCTGGCAGCTCCGACCGCCCGAACGCGCCTTGACGGGGCCGCCGCATTACGAGCGGTGATATTCCGGACGGTTAGGGCGTTCGCCCGCCCGGCCGCACTACCCGAGGGCGGCGGCACCGCCTCAATCGGTGGCGATTATCACGAGCGGTGATACGCCGGCA
>CAIXZV010000298.1 GCA_903924005.1 uncultured Chloroflexota bacterium
CCTGGCCCGGCGCGCGACCGCCTGCTCAAGCGCGCCCTGGGCACGCCCGATGTGCTGCAGATCGACGGCCTGGGCGGCTCGCGGCTGGTCACGTCCAAGGTGGCGATCATCAAGAAGTCCGACCGCCCGGATGCCGACGTGGACTACACCTTTGCGCAGGCCGATGTTGAGCGCGACCTGATCGGCTACGAGGCCAACTGCGGCAACATCTCCTCGGCCGTGGCGCCCTTCGCCATCGACGAGGGGCTGGTGCAAGTGACGGAGCCCGTCGCCACCGTGCGCATCCACAACACCAACACCGGCACGCTGCTGGTGTCGAAGGTGCAGGTGAAGAACGGCCGGGCCCGCGTGCTGGGCGACTGCGCCATCGCCGGTGTGCCGGGCACGGGCGCCGAGATCCTGATGGACTACACCGGCACGCTCGGCGCCAAGACCGGCAAGCTGTTGCCGACCGACCATGCCGTGGACACCGTGGAGCTTCGCGACGGCCGGCATATTGACGTCTCAGTGGTCGATGCCGCCAATCCCTGTGTGTTCATTGCGGCATCCTCGCTGGGCCTGAGCGGCAGTGAACTGCCTGACGCGATCACCGCCGACCGCGCGCTGATCGAAACGCTGGGCGAGATCCAGGCCCGGATCGGCCAGCAAATTGGCTTGTATGCCGACGCGTCGCAGGTGCATCTGCCCGGCCTGCCGCTGGCCGTGCTGGTGGCGCCACCGGCGGACTTCACCGACGTCAACGGCACAACCCAGCCGGCAGACAGCATGGACCTGCGCGCGCGCCTGGTGTTCCTGGGCAAATGCCACGACAGTATGGCCGGCACCGGCTCGATCTGCACCGCCGCGGCCTCACGGTTGCCGGGCTCGCTGGTGCACCAGGCGGTCGGCGCGCGCGCGGCGACCAGCACGTTGCGCATTGGCCACCCGCTGGGCGTGATGGAGGTCAAGGTGATCGCCCAGCCCGGCGCCGACCCGGCGCAGCCCACGTTTTCCGCGTTGGGGCTCACCCGCACCGCCCGCCGCCTGATGGCCGGCACGGTGTATGTGCCCAAGGACACCCGCTGATCCCAAGACCAAGTCCAAACCCAACCCCAAGCAAACCCGGAGACAACCCCATGAACATCTCACTGATCCGCCGCGCCGTGCTCGCCGCAGGCGCCGCCCTCTTCGCTGCTGGCGCCGCCGCCCAGGCACCCACCCATCTGCCCGCCAAGCCGGTGCGCATCGTCGTCGGCTACCCGGCCGGCCAGACGGTGGACATCATTGCGCGCGACTATGCCGTATCCCTTGCCGCGGAGATCGGCCAGCCGGTCTATGTGGACAACCGCCCCGGCGCTAACGGGATTCTGGGTGCGTCAGAGGCCAAGAAGTCCGCACCGGACGGCACCACCCTGCTGCTCGGAACGCTCGGGCAGATGGCAATCAACCCGACGCTTTACAAGAAACTCCCCTACGACACGCTCAAGGACTTTGCGCCGGTGGCACTGACCAGCATCGGCCCGCTGTTGCTGGTCGCCCCGCCGAGTTTTCCGCCCAACAACGTTGCCGAGCTGGTTGCCTATGTGAAGGCGAATCCGGGCAAGGTGAACTACGGCTCGGGCGGCAACGGCATCACGGCCCATCTTGCGATGGAGATCTTCCAGGCACGGGCAGGCGTCAAGCTCACGCATATCCCCTACAAGGGCTCACCGGCCGCCCTGAACGACCTGATGGCGGGGCAGATATCGCTGATGTTCGACGCCATGCCCTCCGCACTGCCACTTGTCAAAGCCGGAAAGCTCAAGGTGCTGGGCATCAGCAGTCTGGCACGCAACACACAGCTTGCATCGACCCCTACGATCAACGAACAAGGCCTCAAGGGCTTCGAAGTCCTCTCGTGGGTCGGCTTTTTCGCTCCGGCCGGCACGCCGCCGGAGACGGTGGCAGCGCTCAACGCCGCGATCGGGCGCGCATCAGCCAGCACCCAGGTTCAGAACCGCATCCAGGCGACCGGCTCAGAGCCTGTCATGGAAACGCCAGCCTACTTCGCGTCGTTTATGCAAGCCGAAGTGAAGAAGTGGGGCAAGGCCGTGATCGACGGCGGCGTGCAGATCGACTGAGCCCGACACACCGACACCTCACAGGATCAGAAAGGCCAACACATGAGCAGACTCGACATTGCGGGCGACGCCCGGCGCACCATCGAAGTGATCAAGAGCGGCGGCATCGCTATCGTCCCGAACGACACCGGTTACGCCTGCTGCGGCACGTCGATGGACCCGCTGCAGAAGATCTATGACACCAAGCGGCGCGGCGGCCACAAGCGCAATGCCATGGCCGCTGACCTTCAGACGCAACGCGATCTCCACACACTGTCGCCGAGTGCGCAGGAGATGGTGGACGCGTTGGTGCTGGACCACGACTTGCCGATCGGCGTGGTCGGCAGCTTCCGCGCCGACCACCCGCTGATGCGCAAGCTCGACGCCGATGCGCTGAAGGCGAGCACGGCCGTCGGCACCATCGCCACGCTGGTCAATGCGGGAGCGTTCCACGCAGAGCTGTGCCGCCTGAGCCGCGAAGAGGTGGTGCCGCTGTTCGGCTCGTCGGCCAACCTCACCGGTACCGGCACGCGCTTCAGCGTCGAGGACATTCCCGACGAGCTCAAGCAGATTGCCGACATCACGATCGACTATGGCCTGCGCCGCTACCACATCTACCGGCGCGCCGGCACGCTGATCAATTTCAACACCATGGAAGTGATCCGCATCGGCGCCTGCTACGAGCTGATCTCCGGCGTGCTCAAGCGCTGGTTCGGCGTTGAACTGCCCGCTGACCCGGGCGTCGATTCACTCCCCTCGGGGCATCTCAACGAGTTTGCCCTCAAGAACGTCCAATAGATGGAGCCGACCATTCAACACAACCATCCCGATGCGAGTCGCCGCGCCGCGCTCGCCCGTGCCATTGCGGGTCTGGCCGTCGTACTGGCGGGCACCGGTGCGCGTGCCCAGTCCTGGCCGGCCAGGCCGCTGCGCGTGCTGCTGGGCTATACCCCCGGTGGCGCCGCCGACGTCACGGCGCGCGAGATCACCACGCCACTGGGCAAGCTGCTGGGCCAGCCCATGGTGGTCGACTACAAGGCCGGGGCGAGCGGCACGATCGCAGCCGCCGAGTTGGTGCGCTCCGCCCCAGACGGCTACACGCTGGGCCTGTTCGACAACGCGCCGCTCACCATCGTGCCGGCACTGCGCAATGTCGGCTACGACCCGCTGACGTCCATGACGCCGATCGCCATGGTCTCGCAGCTGCCGCAGATGCTTGTGGCTTCCACGTCGGCCGGCGTGAGCACCACGCGCGAGCTGATCGAGGCCATGCGCAAAGCCCCCGGCCGGATGAACTATGCATCGGGCGGATCGGGCAGCGTCGGCCATCTGGCGGCCGAACTGTTCAAGTCGCGCACGGGAACCTTCGCGGTGCATGTGCCTTACCGCGGCGGCGCGCCGGCCATCACGGCACTGCTGGCAGGCGACGTGCAGTTTGCGTTCCTCACGGCATCGGCCACCGCACCCTTCATCGCCAGCGGAAAGCTCAAGGCGCTGGGCGTGAGCTCGCTGAGCCGGATTTCGTCGCAGCCCGACGTTCCCACGATTTCCGAGTCCGGCGTGCCGGGTTTCAGCGCGCCAGGCTGGTTCGCCCTGATGGGGCCGGCCGGCATGCCGGAGCCGATCGTCGCGGCGCTGCACAAAGCGGTTTCCGAACTGCTGGCAACGCAGGCCATGGCCACGCGACTCGAGGCGCTGGGCCAGACCGTGGCGCCGGGCGGGACGGACGTGCGTGCCGTGATCACCACCGAACTGGCGACCTGGAAGAAATTGATCAACGAGCGAAAAATCGTCGTCGAAGGTTGACGCGAGACCACCCATGC
>CAIXZV010000299.1 GCA_903924005.1 uncultured Chloroflexota bacterium
GCCGGAGCGGTTTGCGCCGCTGGCCGACCTCTTCCGGCGGGCGTCGGCCGCCAACGGGCACGCAGCGGCCCCGCGGCTGTCCATCAACTCCCACGGCTACATCGCCGAGACCTCCGCGCAGGCCGCCGACGAGGCGTTCCCGCCCCTCTCCGCGATGATGAACCGCATCGCCCGCGAGCGGGGCTTCAGCGGCATGACCCGGGCATCGTTTGACGCGTCGCGGTCGCTGCGCGGCGCGGACTTTGTGGGCTCCCCGGCCGAAGTGGCTGAGAAGATCCTCTGGCAGCGGGAGCTGTTTGGCCACGACCGCTTCCTGCTGCAGATCATCGGCGGCGGGATGCCGCACGCCAACGTGCTGCGGGCGATCGAGCTCTACGGGACCCGCGTGGCGCAGGAGGTCCGGAAGGCGGTCGCCGCCGGCTGACGAGCGGTTACGATGCCTCGATGACGTACTCGTACCCCGTCCCGCCCACGTCGGATCAGGTGGACGACCATCACGGCACGCTCGTCCCGGACCCGTATCGTCCGCTCGAGGACGCGGACGCGCCGGCCACCCGCGCCTGGATCACCGCGGAGAACCGGTTGACCGAGGAGCTCCTGGCGGCAGTCCCGGACCGCGAGGCGATCCGCGCGCGGCTGGCGCAGCTCTGGGACGTCCCGCGCCACGGGGTCCCGTGGCGGCGCGGCGACCGCTGGTTCCAGCTACGCAACACCGGCCTCCAGAACCAGGACGTCCTCTGGACGTCTGACGGGCCCGAGGCCGAGGGACGCGTGCTCCTGGACCTCAATCAGCGCAACGCGGCCGGAACCACCACCCTCAACGCCACATCGGTCTCGCCCGGCGGGCGGCTGGTGGCGGTGGCGCTCTCGGAGGCGGGCTCGGACTGGCAGACGTGGCGCGTCCTGCACACCGACGACGGGACCGAGCTCCCCGACCGGATCGAATGGAGCAAGTTCTCGGGCGCCGCGTGGACCCACGATGAGGCTGGCTTCTTCTATGGCCGATATGCCGAGCCGGCCCTGGGCGCCGCGTTCGAGGCGACAAACCAGGCGATGGAGCTGCGCTATCACCGGCTGGGCGCAGACGCAGGCCAGGACCCCATCGTGTACGCGCGGCCCGACCATCCCGACTGGGGCTTCGAGCCTGAGGTCTCCGAGGACGGCGACCTGCTGGTGATCTCCGTCTGGCGCGGAACGGACCCCGAGACCCGGATCCATGTCGCAGACCTGGGCTCGTTCCGTGGCGACGGGCCACTCGCCGTCCGGCCCCTCCTCGACGCCGCGGACGCCGAGTACGGCCTGGTGGCGACCGTCGGCCGAACGCTCTACCTGCGGACCAACCTCGCCGCGCCCAACCACCGCCTCGTCGCGCTGGACGCGGACGCCGGCGATCCCGCCGAGGCCGCCAAGGCCGGCGTCGGCGCTTCGCTGCGCGAGGTGATCGCTGAGGGCGCCGACGCGCTCGAGTCCGTGACACTCGCCGGCGGGCGACTCGCGGCGGTGACCCTCCACGACGCCCACAGCCGCCTCGCGCTGTTGGAGCTGGACGGGACGCCCGTCGTCGAGGTCGAGCTCCCGGGCACCGGGACCATCGCGGCGCTCGACGGCCAGCGCAAGGACCCGGACCTCTACGTCTCGCTGATGGGCTTCGCCGCCCCCAAGCAGCTGCTGGCGGTCCGGATGGCGGACGGTGTCGTCCGGGCGCTCCCCTCCGTCGGCCTTCTGTGGGACCCCGATGCGTTCATCACCGAGCAGGTCTTCGCCACCTCGGCCGACGGGACCCGCATCCCGCTCTTCCTCGCCCGGCGCCGCGACATCGTCCCCACAGGCGACGTCCCCACCCTCCTGTACGGCTACGGCGGCTTTGCCGTCGCCATTGGACCCATGTTCAAGCCCGAGTGGCTTGCGTGGATGGAGCGCGGCGGGCTGCTCGCGGTCGCCTCGTTGCGCGGCGGTTCCGAGTACGGGACGACATGGCACAACGCGGGCCGGCTGGCGAACAAGCAGAACGTCTTTGACGACTTCGCGGCGGCGCTCCGCTGGCTGGCCTCGAGCGGCTGGACCAACCCTGCGCGGATCGGGATCACCGGCCGCTCCAACGGCGGGCTGCTCGTTGGCGCAACGCTGACGCAGCACCCGGAGCTGATGGGCGCCGCGGTCCCCGAGGTGGGCGTGATGGACATGCTGCGGTTCCACAAGTTCACCATCGGCTGGGGCTGGACAAGCGACTTCGGCAGCCCCGACGACCCCGAGCAGTTTGGCTGGGTCCGCGCCTACTCGCCGCTCCACAACGTGGCGCAGGGCACGGCCTACCCGCCGACGCTCGTGACCACCGGCGACCACGACGACCGCGTGGTGCCGGGGCACTCGTTCAAGTTCGCGGCGGCGCTCCAGGCGGCGCAGGCGGGCGATGCGCCGGTGCTAATCCGCGTGGACACGGACGCTGGGCACGGCGCGGGCAAGCCGGTTGGCAAGCTGATCGACGAGCGCGCGGACGTGCTCGCGTTCCTCACGCTTGCGCTGGGCTCGGCGTAGCTGGGCATCGGTGCCTAGACGGCCGCAGCGATGATCGCCTGAGCCTCCTCGAGGATCTGCCCCAGGTGCTCCTCGCCGCGGAACGACTCCGCGTAGACCTTCGTGACGTTCTCCGTGCCTGACGGGCGGGCGGCAAACCAGCCCTGCGCCGTGGTGACCTTGAGACCGCCAATCGGCGCGCCGTTGCCGGGCGCCTTCGTCAGCTTGGCCGTGATGGGATCGCCGGCCAGCGTCGTGGCCGTCACGGCGTCCGGCGAGAGGCGGCCAAGCGCGGCCTTCACCTCGGGCGTGGCCGGCGCGTCAATGCGCTTGTAGGCCGGGGCGCCAAAGCGATCGGTCAGCCCGGCGTACACCTCGGCCGGGTTCTTGCCCAGCTTCGCCGTGAGCTCGCAGGCCAGCAGATCGGCAATCAGGCCGTCCTTGTCGGTTGTCCAGACGGTCCCGTCGCGACGCAGGAATGAGGCGCCGGCGCTCTCCTCGCCGCCAAAGCCGATGGACCCGTCCACCAGGCCATCAACGAACCACTTGAAGCCCACCGGCACCTCCACAAGCCGCCGGTCAAGCGAGGCGACGACGCGGTCGATGATCGAGGAGCTGACCAGCGTCTTGCCCACGGCGGTTGTCGCGGGCCAGGCGCGGCCGCCGCCAAACAGGTACGAGATGGCCGCCGACAGGACGTGGTTTGGGTTCATCAGCCCGGTGCCGGGGACGACGATCCCGTGGCGATCGGCATCGGCGTCGTTGCCCATCGCCAGGTCAAAGCGGTCCCGCAACGCGACCAGGCCCGCCATGGCGAACGGCGAGGACGGGTCCATCCGGATCTTCCCGTCCCAGTCGAGGGTCATGAAGGCGAACTGCGGATCGACCGCCTCGTTGGTGACCGTCAGGTCCAAGCCGTACGTCTCGCCAATCAGGCCCCAATACGCCACGGCCGCGCCGCCAAGCGGGTCAACGCCCAGCCGCAGCCCGGAGCCGCGGATGGCGTCCATGTCCACCACGTTTGCCAGGTCATCCACGTAGATGGCGCGGAAGTCGTAGCCAATCGCCTGGGCTCGAGCGCGCTCAAACGGGACGCGCGCGACGCCGGCGAGACCGTCCGAGCCCTTGGCCTCGAGGATCCGGTTTGCCTCGTCCTGGATCCACTTGGTGACGTCCGTGTCCGCGGGGCCGCCGTTTGGCGGGTTGTACTTGAAGCCGCCGTCATCGGGCGGGTTGTGCGAGGGCGTGACCACGATGCCGTCCGCCAGGCCCGGCCCGGACAGGCTCCGGCCGTGGTTGGCCACGAGGATGGCATGCGAGACCGCGGGCGTTGGCGTGTAGCCGTCCTCCGCGTCCACGCGAACATCCACGCCGTTGGCGGCCAGCACCTCTAGCGCCGTGCGCCAGGCGGGCTCGCTCAGCGCATGGGTGTCGCGGCCGATGTACAGCGGTCCGGTGTAGCCCTTGCCCTTGCGGTAGCGGCAGATCGCCTCGGTTGTGGCGAGGATGTGGTCCTCGTTGAACGCGGCGTTGATCGCTGAGCCGCGGTGGCCTGAGGTGCCAAACGCGACACGCTGGGCCGGGTTGGCCGGATCCGGGTGGATCTCGTCGTACGCGCGCAGCAGGGCAGGGATGTCAACGAGGTCGCGGGCTTCAGCGGCCTGGCCTGCGCGCGGGTGCTGGGACATCGGGTCCTCTGCGGAATGGTGGGACGGATCGTCTCGGTCACGATACCCGGCGCGCGGTCACAACGACCGTGTCGTCCGCCGGCTCCGGCGCGCGGCCGGTATAGGGCCCCTCGACGATGACGCTGGAGAAGCCAGCCCCCTCAAGCATTGCGGTCAATTGTTCTGGAAGGTAGTACGTGTTGAGGAGGGAGCCTGACTCCTCCCGGACCAGGCGGCCGTCGCGCCACAGCCAGGCGCGGATCTCAAGCCTCTGGCATCGCAGGTTGGCGTCGTAGCACGCAGCCCGTGAGAGCAGCTCCAGCTCGTCGCCGTCCGAGAGGGTGGCGCGTGGGCCAGTCTCGGGCCATGGCGAAGGGTAGATCCGGGCAGGATCCGACATGCGGGCGTGATCCGCCTCGGTGGGCGGCTCGTAGCTCAGGAGCACCGCGCCACCGGGAATGAGATGGTCGTGGATCCGTCGGAGCGCGGCCGCGTCGCGCTCGGGGCTGCCGCCAATCGCGAAGGACCCAATCGAGAAGATCGTCGCGTATCGCCGCGGCCGATCGAGTCCGTCGAAGGCCTGCACCGCGAGACGTCCCTCAATGTGGACCCCGGCCAAGGCGGCAGCATCGCGAGCGTACTGCACCATGTCGGGGGAGATGTCCGTCCCGTCAACATCAAAGCCCTCGGCGAGCAGCGGCACGAGGAGCCGACCGGTGCCGCACCCGAGATCCAGCGCCGGCTCCCCAAACCGCCCGATGGCCGCCCGCAGGTATGCAAGCTCAACAGGTTCGGGCTTGTTGACCTCGGCCCACCATCGGGCGATGAGCCCGTAATGCCACGTGCCAGTCTGTTTGCCCATGGGCGCACGATACAGCGGCAGCCGCAGATGGTCTTGGGCCCGGCATTGCCGCGCACGCCGCGAAGCCCTACGATGCGCACAGCCTGAGCCAGCACCTCGTATGGGGCTCGTCCGAGTCCGCCAGCATGTCCGGCGGCCGGATGCATGAGCCCGCGATGACCTGGACGGCATGGAGGTTTGCGCATGGCAACCGTCACGTTTGACCACGTCTGGAAGAAGTACGGCGAGGTCACCGCGGTCGAGGATCTCAGCCTCGAGATCCACGACGGGGAGTTCATGGTCTTGGTCGGCCCGTCCGGCTGCGGGAAGACCACCAGCCTGCGGATGATCGCCGGGCTGGAGGAGGTCACCGACGGCGACCTCAAGATTGGCGACAAGATCGTCAACGACGTTGCCCCCAAAGACCGCGACATCGCGATGGTCTTCCAGAGCTACGCGCTCTACCCGCACATGTCGGTCCGAGAGAACCTCTCGTTTGGTCTGAAGCTGCGCAAGGTGAGCAAGACCGAGATCGACAAGCGCATCAACGACGCTGCGGGCATCCTGCAGCTGGAGAAGCTGCTTGAGCGCAAGCCCAAGGAGCTCTCCGGTGGTCAGCGCCAGCGTGTCGCGCTTGGGCGGGCCATCGTCCGAGAGCCTGCCGTGTTCCTCATGGACGAGCCGCTGTACAACCTTGACGCGAAGCTGCGCGTCCAGACCCGTGCAGTGATTGCGAGCCTCCACCAGCGCCTCGGCAC
>CAIXZV010000300.1 GCA_903924005.1 uncultured Chloroflexota bacterium
CCTCCTCGGCTGTGGCCATGATGGCCTCAAGGATCTGCTCGTAGCCTGCACACCGGCACAGGTTGCCCGCGATTGCCTCCTCGGCGGCCTCGCGCGTTGGATGCGGCGTCTCGCGCAGGAACGCCTCCGCGGACAGCAGTTGGCCCGGAATGCAGAACCCACACTGGGCGGCGCCCTTGTCCAGGAACGCCTGCTGAAGCAGGCTCAGCCCGCTGCCGGGGGCTAGGCCCTCAACGGTGGTGATCTCCGCGCCGTCCGCCTCCACGGCCAAAACGAGGCAGGAGTCAACCGTCCGCCCGTCCAAGATCACGGTGCAGGCGCCGCACTCGCCCACCAGACAGCATTCCTTGGTGCCCGTCAGGCGCAGATCGTCACGCAGGACGTCAAGCAGGCTGTGGTGGGCGGCCACGTCAAGCGCCCGCTGGCGCCCGTTGACCGTGAGGTTGATGTGTCCGAGGTTTGTCATGTCAGTCGCCCCCGGCCTTGAGCCGCTCGATGGCTCCCGCGAGAGCGCGCGCGCCCAGAACGCGGAGCATGGCCAGGCGGTATTCCGGGCTTGCGCGCATCGACCGCGGCGATGGGCTGGCGCCCGCGAACATCGCCTCGAGGATGGCCAGCCGGGCGTCGTGGTCGGCCGAAGGATCGGCGAGCACGCCCGTCGTATCAGCGTAGACAACAGGCCTGGGCCCCACGCTGCCGTAGGCAAGCCGGGTCACGCCCGCCTCGTCCACGCAACAGGTCACGGTGACCGAGGCGAGGTCGTGACCACGCCGGCGGGTGCGGCGCTGGTGCATCGCACCCCGCCGACCTGTCGGGACTGGCAACTCGATGGCCGTGACCAGCTCGCCCCGGGCAAGCGTGGTCACGCCCGAGCGCACAAAGAACTCGTCAATGGGGATCCGCCGGGTGCCCGCGGGTCCCTGCGCCACAACAACAGCGCCGTACACAAGCAGGGACGGCGCCGTGTCTGCGGCGGGCGATGCGTTGCAGATATTGCCGGCAAGCGTTGCCCGGTTCCTGATCTGGACCGACCCAACCACCGATGCGGCCTCCGCAAGCGCGGAGGCATAGCGCCGGATCAGCGGATCTGCAGCCACGTCGGTCATCACCGTGGTGGCGGAGATGACCAGACGGCCATCCTCTTGGCGGATCCCCGGCCGAAGCTCGGCGATCCGCTTGAGGTCCACCACGATGGACGGCTTGGCTGAGCCGTCACGGAGCCTGATGACCAGGTCTGTCCCACCGGCAAGAACGCGGGCGTCGGGACCGTTGGCCGCAAGGATGGCCACCGCCTCGGCAACCGTTGCCGGTTGGACGTAGGCAAACGCGTGCATGGTGCCGACGCCTTCTTTCGCTAGAGGATCGAGTCAACCTCATCAAGCAGGACTTGCGGGTTTGCAGCCCGGATGAAGAAGAACGGCCGCTCGCAGAACCGGTTCACGAAGTCTGCGCGCTTGGCCCGAAGCTCGTCGTTGTCCACCATGGGCATGACGTGGCCCGGGGCCAGCAGTTCATTCGTCAGGAAGTAGTTCTGCAGGCTGTGCAGCATCTGGAACTGGCGCTCAAACGGGATGAGCGCGTTTGTCGCCGGGTCAAAGTTGCCGTCGATGGCGGGCACGATGACGATGTCGATGTTTGGCTTGCCCTCGTACATGCCCCAGCTTGGCATGACGGGACCCCAGAACTTCTCGACGCCCTTGTTGGGGGCCGCCTTGTCGGAGCGCTCAGTGCCCTCGGTCCGCTTGACGAGGAACGTGTCCACTGATCCCGCGACGGCATGGCCGTCCTCGCTGATGACCGTGGTCTCGGAGGCAACCTGGAGTGCGCCGCGGACGCCGGCCTCGATGAGGCCCATGCTCTTGCCGTGGTTGGACTCGCCACCAAGGAAGAGCAGCGTCTTGCCGCGGTAGTGGACCGCCGCGCTGTGCGAGGGGTGCATGCCCTCGGCTTCCATGCGCAGGGAGAGGATCGCGACGATCACCTTCTGGATGGGCCCGGCGGGCCAGGCGCCCGTGAAGGTGACGGTGTGACCGTCATAGCGGACTGCCTTCTCGCCGTCCTGGTTCCAGACGATGTCGGGGCCGCCAAGGGTCACAACCGGGGAGATCTTGACGTCCGCGAGGCGGTAGTTGAGGAAGGTCAGGTCGTCGAGCACGTGCTGGCGCGGCGTGCCGCCATAGACGTCCACGCGGAGGCGGGCGGTGCCCGCCGAGAACTCCTCGGTCAGTTGCGGCTGGTCGTTCATCGTTTCCCTTCGCTGGCTCGTGCCGCAGTCGACACGGGTTCGGTGCGCGCGGGTCGCGCGCCTGTTGTGGTCGGGTTGGCAGCGTCATCTGCGCTGCTGGCATCGTCAGCCGATTCGGGCCAGAGGTTGGCCATCATCGTCTTCGCATCGCTGAAGTGGTCGCGGATCGCCGCCTCGGCCCTGGGAACGTCCCGAGAGCGGAGGGCTTCGAGGACAGGGCCGTGGAGCCCGGCGATGCGAGTGCGATCCGCACCGGGGACAGCGATCGTGATGTACGTGCGGGAGTACGGCTCCAGCATGCCCCAAACACGCTTGAGCGTGCTGTTGCGGGCCAGATCCACGATGTGGCCGTGGAATGCCGCGTCGGCTGAGGCCTCGCCAACAAGATCCCCCGCATCAGCTGCGTGGTGCATCTCGTCGAGAAGGCCAGCCAGGTGGTCAATGTCCTGGTCGGTCAAGCATGGCGTTGCCAGCCGGACCACAAGGGCCTCAAGCTCAGATCTGACGACGTACGCCTCCAGCAGCTCGTCTCGCGACGGGCGGCGGACACGTGCGCCACGGAACGGGGTGATCTCAACCACCCCAAGCGCCTCGAGGTCGCGGAGCGCCTCCCGCACAGGGGCCTGACTGGTGCCGAACTCGCGCGCGGCGCGCGACTCGACAATTCGAGACCCCGGCGGGTATCGGCCGTCAAGGATCGCCTCCAGGAGGCGATCCTTGACGGTGTCGCTGAGGACACTCCGAAGGATTGCGGTCTCAGCGGACATTCGATGCGGTGCTGCGTCCCAGAAGGGACTAGAGGATTTCCACGATGCCGGTGGTGCCGTTCACGCGGAGGCGGTCGCCGGTCTTGATGGTCGAGGTACCCACCGAGGTGCCCACGACAGCCGGGATCTCGTACTCGCGGGCCAGGACGGCCGGGTGCGAAACGGTCCCGCCGGCGTCAGTGACAACCGCGGAGATCTTGCCGTAGAGGACCTGCCAGGCCGGGTTGGTCATCTGGCAGACGAGGATCTCGCCCTCAAGCAGGCTGTCGAACTCGGCCTCGGACATGACGACGCGCGCCACACCCTCAACCACGCCCGGGGAGCCCGCGATGCCCTTGACCTGGCCTGCCACCTGCACCGAAGAGCGGGTGAACTTGTCCGGGAAGCCCCAGAGGTTGAGGTACGGGAACGCAAGCTGCGTTGCGGTGACCGTGCCAACCCAGTCCTTGGGCTGGATCTTCTCGGCCGCGGCGCGCTTGGCCTTGGCTGCGGCCACGATCGCCCGTCCGTCCATGCTGGCCGGGTTGCCGATGAAGGCGCGCAGGTCGTTGTAGCGGAACAGGATCACGTCGTCGGGAGCGTCGAGGACGCCCATTTCCACAAGCTTCTCGCCAACGGCGACAAGCACGAGGCGGACGTGGGCGTTGGCGCCCTGGTCGATGTAGAAGTGATGGTCCGGGGTGAGCGGGGCCATCTTGAGGTTGATGTCGTTGGCGGCGCGCATCTCGTCGAGCGCCTCGCCTGACAGCCCGTTGAGGATCTCCTTGGCCGCTGCGGCGATGTCCGCTGCCAGGGTGGCGATGCGGGCGGGGTAGTCGTAGTCGGACGCGAACTGGTCGCGCACGAGCTGGACAACCGGGACCATGTCCTCGCGGAAGCTCGGGAAGATGAACTCGTGGCTCCAGACCGCGTGCCAGCCAAACTCCTTCTGGTATGGCACAACCCGCTCGTCGATAAAGCGGCGGCCGCGGGCGCTCACCTTGAGCGCAGGCACGATCTCGGCGCCGGAAGTGGCGGCAAAGATCGCGGCAAGCTCGGCGTCTGCCTTGACCTCTTCCTTGGCCTCCCAGAGGGCCTTGATCTTGTCCCAGTTGCGGTCGTTGGCGGAGTTCTGGAGCCTGCCGAGCAGGGCCTCGTCTACCTTGCCGTGGGTCTTCTCCATGACCGCCCGGAGGTTGAGCGTCGCGCTGAGCTGCGCGAAGTTCAGCATCCAATGGATCTTCCAGTGGCGATCGTGCATGTCGATGGCGTCCTCGAGGAGGACGGCCACCTCGGCCAGGGAGAGCTGGTCCTTCTGGTCCAGCATGCCCTCGATGTAGTCAAAGTTCCGCTGCATCTCGGGGACGAAGCGGCTCTTCCACCAGTCCGTGAACTTCAGGCCGTACACGGGCAGGACCGTGCCGAGGTAAGCGCCGATCTTGCCGGCGTACGCGTCATCCTCGGGGACGATCGGGTGGGTGGTGTAGTTGTACTCCTGCGTGGCGACGTCAACGCCGGCCTGGGCCGGGATGGCGGCCGTGTACAGGTAGCCGTTGATGTTCTTGTAGATCCAGTCCGACGCGAACGGCGTGCCAAAGCGGCGGAACATGTGATCGCAGGACAGCCACCAGCCGCCGATGTCCTCGTACATGGGGCTCAGGGGCTTGGGGCAATGCAGGTCGTCGAAGACCCAGAGAAGCTCCTTCTCCGTCTCGGACGCCCACTCGATGGGAAACGACTCGTCTCCGAGGAACTGGCCG
>CAIXZV010000301.1 GCA_903924005.1 uncultured Chloroflexota bacterium
CGCCAACCACCTTGCCGCCAGCGGCCTCAACCTGCTTGCGGAACTGGGCGATCATGTTGCGCGGGTACTTGTAGTCCGCGCCGCAGCAGTAGAAGGTCTTGGCGCCCTTGCCGATGGCGTAGGCCACCATCGGGTCAACCTGCTGGTTGGGAACCGCGCCCACAACCCACATGTTCGTTGTGCAGTCGCCGCCCTCGTAGGACGTGGGGATGACCAGCAGCGTCTTGCCGGTCGTACAGATGATCCCCTTGACCGCCTCACGGGTGGCGCTGGTGACGGTGCCGATGACGAAGTCCACCTTGTCCTTCTCGACAAGCTGGCGGGCAACGGTGGCAGCCGTGTCCGTGGAGCTTGCCGAGTCGGCGACAACCAGCTGGAGCTGGCGGCCGAGCACGCCGCCCGCGGCGTTGATCTCGTCAACCGTGAACTGCGCGGTCTCAACGTTTGACTTGCCCACCACGCCGAAGGCGCCGGTGACGTCCGTCAGGACACCCACCTTGATGGGGCCCGAGGGGGCGGCAGGCGAGCATGCAGCAAGGACGCTGCCGATTGCCCCGCTGGCGCCAACGGCTGCACCACCAAGGGCGATGCCCTTGAGGACGTTGCGCCGCGAGATCGCCTTGTCGATCAGATCGTTGGCCATCCTGAGTTCCTCCTCCAAAACTGTGGGACCCGATTACCTGCTGACCAAGCCGGCCGGCCGGAACCGCATGAAGACGATCGCCCCGACGATGACGACCACCTGGGCGAAGACGGGGTTGATCAGCGCCGGCATCAGGCCGGACGGGACCCCGAGTGTGAATGCGCCGAGGAGCGGCCCCTCGATGGTGCCGAGCCCTCCGGTCATGACCGCGATAAACATCGGGATGAGGTTGTCAATCCCGAGGTCCGGATAGAGGATGCGCCCGGGGACGATCATCGCCCCGGCAAAGCCGGCCAGTCCCGCGCCCACGGCGTAGGTGCCGGCATACATCCGGCTGGTGGAGATCCCGGTCGCCTCCGCCAGTTCGCGGTTGTCCAGCGTTGCCCGTACCCGGAGACCCAGCGCGCTGCGCGCAAGACCCACATAGGCAAGCACCACGACAACCACCGTCGTGATCATGATCACCAGCCGCCACACCGGCAGGCTGGCCCCCAAGACGTTGAAGTTGCCGGGCAGCGGGGCGGGCACCGGTGCGCCCTGCTGGGTCATCAGGGCCCGGACCACCTCGCGGATGACAAAGCCGAGGGCGAAGGTGGCCAGGAGCGCGCCCGCGGGGCTGCCGTAGAAGCGCCGGATGACCAGGCGCTCCAGCACGGAGCCAAAGGCGCCCACGATGATGGGCGCAAGGATGATCCCGATGAGCGAGCTGCCCAGCCAGACCGAGGCGAGATACGCCACCACGGCGCCGAGCATCACAAACTCGCCCTGGCACAGGTTGAAGATCCGCATCATGCCAACGATCACGGCCATGCCCAACACGAGCAGGACGAGGATCGACGCCACGCTGAGCGTGTCGAAGATGACGCGGACGGTCTCGGGGCTCATGGACGCGTTGGGCTCACTGGGACACCGCTTGTGGCTGCAAGCTCCGCTGCGAAGCCTCCCGCCCGGGCGATGACAGCGGCCTGACGATCCGTGACTGCCTGGTCGGGCAGCCGCACCCAGTCATCATCCCACGGCATCTCAATCCCAGTCTTGACGCCCGCGAGTGTCTCGATGACCGCAACACCGCAGTACGGCACATACAGTGACGAGTAGCCACCCTCGTGGACCATCACGAGCCGGCCGCCGCAGAGCTCATCGGCCGCTTCCATCAGGCGGCTCGTCATGGTGCGGTAGCCGATGGTGGTGATCATCATCCGGCCAAACGGATCCATGAAGCTCCCGTCAAACCCGGACGCCACGATGATCAGCTCCGGGCGGAACGCGCGCAGCGCCGGCACCACCGCCTGCTCGACGGCCGCGATGTAGGCGCCGTTGCCGGAGCCCGACGGCAGCGGGATGTTGATCGTGGTGCCGAGACCGGCGCCGGCCCCGCGCTCCTCCGGAAGCCCTGAGCCAAACGGGTACAGGTTGTCCTGGTGCAGGCTGATGGCGAGCGTCTGGGGATCGTCGTAGAAGACCGCCTGCGTGCCGTTGCCGTGGTGGACGTCCCAGTCCACAACGGCGATGCGGCCGATGCCAAACCGCTCGCGCGCCCAGCGGATGGCGATGCCGATGTTGTTGAACATGCAGAAGCCCATGCCGGTTTCCGCGATGGCGTGGTGGCCGGGCGGGCGGATGAGCGCGTAGCCGTTGGTAATGCGCCCATCGAGCGCCGCGCCAACGATGGCCATGGCGCCCCCCGCGGAGAGGAGCGCAATCTCCAGCGCGCCGTAGCCAAACGGGCTGGAGCCGTCGCCTGCGTCGCCACCCTTCGGCTGGAGGCTCTCGTGCCGCATCCGTGCGAGGTGCGCGGGTGTGTGGACGCGCAGAACGTCCTCGTCCGTGGCGGGCGCAACGGGCAGGCGGACCAAGTGGTCGATGAGCCCTGAGGCCTCAACAACGGACGCGAGCCTGGCCTTCGAATCCGCGCTCTCGCCGTGCAGCAGCGGATGCTGCGCCCCGCGCGCGCCGCCACTGGCGCCGAGCATGTGCTGGACCCCGGTGTCGTGCCAGGCGTACTTCTGGTGCCAGACGTAGCCCGTGGGCACGCTCGTCAGGCCCCTGCGTCTGCGCGGATGACGTCGAGCAGCGCGGCGGCCCGCTCGATGACCTCGGCCTGATGGGGCTTGAGCGGCTGGTCCGGCAGTTCGCTCCAGACATCCTCCCACTGGAACTCCACGCCGGAGTCCACGCCCGCCAGCGTCTCGATCACCGTCACGCCGCAGTAGGGAACAAGGAACGGCGAGTAGCCGCCCTCGTGGACGATCACGAGGCGCCCGCCGCAGAGCTCATCGGCCAGGGCCATCAGCCGCTGGGTCATGCCGCGGTAGCCAGTCAGCGTCACGATCATCCGGCCCAACGGGTCGTTGATTGACGCGTCAAAACCGGACGCCACCCAGATCACGTCCGGCTTGAACGCGCGGAGCGCCGGGGCCACCACCTTGTCGAAGGCCTCAAGATACGCGCCGTTGCCGGATCCGGCGGGCAGCGGCACGTTGACCGCGTACCCAAAGCCCGCGCCCTCGCCTCGCTCCTCCATCGCGCCCGACTTCCACGGGAAGAGGCCGTCCTGATGGATGGAGAGGGTCAGGGTGTCGGGATCGCTGTAGAAGGTCTCCTGCGTCCCGTTGCCGTGGTGAACGTCCCAGTCGATGTACGCAACGCGTCCCAGCCCGCGCTCGGCGCGGCCCTTGCGGATGGCGACACCGGCGTTGTTGAAGAGGCAGTAGCCCATGCCGGTGCTGGGGCGGGCGTGGTGGCCGGCAGGGCGGACCAGCGCGTAGCCGTTGTCCACCTTGCCGCTCAGCACCGCGTCAAGCATGGCCCAAGCGCCGCCAGCCGCAAGCAGCGCAATCTCATAGCCGCCGTAGCCAAACGGGCTGATCCCGTCACCCGCATCGCCGCCCTTGGGCAGCAGGCTCTCGGCCTTGATGCGGCTGACGTGCTCCTGGGTGTGGACGCGGAGGAGGTCCGCATCAGTGAGCGGCGTCACCGGCAGCCGGACCAGGTGCTCAATCAGGCCCGAGCCCTCGACAAGCGAGTGCATCCGGACCTTGGACTCGGCGCTGTCAAAGTGCTGCAGGGGCATCGTGGGGCCCGAGCCCGCGCCAGGGGCGTTCTGGAGGCCGGTCTCGTGCCATCCGTAGAGCTCATGCCAGACGTAGCCCGTCGCCATGTGCCGCCTCCGCCAGTTCGCTTGCTTTGAGGATGCGCCAGTAGACACGTGCCATGGGCCGGACGCCATCGGCAGTTCTGCCGATTTCCAAACCGCAACCCTCCAACGCTTTGATCCGCTAGAACGACGCGATGCCCAGATCCAGGCGCACGATCCCCTCGCGGGTGGCGAGGGCTGCGGCTGCAGCACGGGTGTCGCAGCCAAGCTTGTCGAGGATGTGCTCAATGTGGGTGGCCACGGTCCGCGGGGCCACCACCAGATCGGTGGCCGCCTGCGCGTTTGAGGCGCCGCGGGCCACCAGGGTCAGCACGTCCACCTCGCGCCGGCTCAAGCCGTGTGGCAGGTTGCAGGGCCGGTCACCCACAAGGACCACCTTTGCGCGGCCGGGTGCGCCGTCGCACGCTCGCGTCAGCACAACTTCGCGCCAGCCGGAGCCGTCTGCCCAGAGCCCGCGGACGGTTCCTGCGGACGACCGAAGATACGTGGCGGCGACAGAGCGGAGCAGGCCGTCCCGGGTAAGCACCGGGGAGAGGCGCCGGCCCGACACTTCGCGGATCTCGCCACCCACCACCAGTTGGGCGCAGAAGTCGTCATCCAGGTCCGGCGGGCTCATCCGCTCCACATCGCAGAGACGCGCAAGCGCCGGGGTCAGCGCAGTCACAACATCGCGGATGTCGTCATCAAACGCGGCCACCGCCTCCGCGGACATGTGGAGCATTCCGGTGTATCGCCCATCAACATGGAGGGCGGCTGACAGACCGTCGCCATAGCCCACGGGGCCCAGGGTCTCAACGTAGACAGGCTGGTCGCGGAAGTCGTGCGGCGCGTCGTCGTAGCGAAGCGGTCTGCCGGCCTGGACCAGCCGCCGGAAGATCGGCCCGTCCATCATCTGCTGGTGGAAACGGTCCACAAATGAGGCGGGGTACCCGGGGCTCGCCAGGACGTTATGGCGCCGGGCATCCGGGTCCCAGCTCAAGAGGCCAGCAGCGACGTGGTGGCTGGCGCCGGACAGGATGGCCAGGACATGTTCCGCGGCCGGCGCGCCAGCCTCGCGCCCGGCCGTATAGGCGGCTTCCGCGATGACGCCAATCTGGTCTGCGCGCACGTGCCGTCCCTCCGGGGCGCCGTGATCGGCAGCGCCCTCTTCATGAAGGCGTCAGGGTGCGGCTCCAGACGCCGGCTGTCAATGGGTTGGCGGACTGCCCAGGGCTACGGGAGCGTTGCGTTCGTCGCGCGCGGCGGACAGCAAACGGCGGCTCGAGAAGGGGTCTCCCGAGCCGCCTCGGCGGCCGAATGCCGCGACGGGTTTAGTACGCGGCTGCGTCGGCCTCGTTGGTGATCCAGACCTGCGGGTGGCCGGTCACGCCGCCCTTAGCCATGGCGGCCGGCAGGGACGGGTCCTGCGTGAATGCGAGCGCACCGTCGAGCGTCGCGAAGTCGTTCACGATCACGATGCTGTTGGGGTCCGATGCGCCGCGCGTGACGGAGTGGCCGGTGGCGCCATGGGACTTGCGAGTCGCCTGGTGCTCGTTGAAGACCGCGATCCACACGTCGTAATCGGCAACCTGGTGCTGGACGATGACCTTGGCCATGGGGACGCATTCCTTCCGACTGGACCCGTCAGGTACTCGGCGGGTCGTTAGGTCCCGAACTATATGGTTAGGCACCGTATTGTCAATACCCTTATTATGATGTCCATGCCAAAGATCCAGATGCCCGATGACTTCGCGGAGCAGACGCCAGACGCCAACATCCTGGCGACCGAAGCCGTGATGAACACCATCCGCACGGCCGATATGGCGTTTGAGCGCATTGGCCGGCTGCTGCGTCCATTAGGCGTGAGCGCCGCTGGCGGCCTCGTCCTGGGACAACTGCGAGACCACGGGCCGATGTCGCCGTCGGAACTGGGCGAGCGGCTGATCGTGACGCGCGCAACCGTGACCGGGCTGCTGGACTCGCTTGAGCGGCGCGGGCTCGTGGCTCGCTCAGCCAACCCCGATGACCGCCGCGGGCTGAGCGTCGCGATCACGCCCACGGGGCTCACAGTGATCCAGCAGGTCCGAACGATCATTCACGGCCGGGAGACCGCGTGGATGGGCGTGTTGACCCAGGCGGAACTGCAGACCTACATCGCGCTCCACCACCGGATCCAGGACAGCATCGCGGGTTCGGATCAGGCGTAGCGCAGGCAGCGGTGACGCGCTAGCGGCGGCCGACGCCCCGCGGGCTGCCGCTGGCTGGTGGGGCAAACCCGCCGCGGCGCGCCGCCAGCACCTGCTCCAGCACCGCGTGACTGGGTGCGTCAACTGGGATCCAGTCATTGAACGAGAGCCCGTCACGCTCATTCGCAATGGTGACCAGGCCGACGAACCGGATCTCGCCCTCGGGCTCGCGCCAAACCACCGGGTAATCCCAGCGCGGCCTGATCTGCTGGGGTGGTGTCGCCTCCCAGAGATCAAGCAGCGGGCCCACGGCCTGTGGGTTTGTGGCAGCCAGCGCGCCCAGCACC
>CAIXZV010000302.1 GCA_903924005.1 uncultured Chloroflexota bacterium
GCCGGGGCTGCCGGTGATGAAGGACCTCGTGGTGGACATGGAGGGCTTCTTCGCCAAGTTCCGAAGCGTTCACCCGTACCTGCAGGCATCGGGGCCCGTGCCCGAGCGCGAGCGCCGGCAGTCCGCCAAGGACCGGGCCCGCTTTGACGACACCACCAAGTGCATCCTGTGTGCGGCGTGCACCACGTCGTGCCCGTCGTTCTGGGCGCAGCCGTCCTACGTTGGGCCTGCGGCCATCGTGAATGCCCACCGGTTTATCTTTGACTCGCGTGATGACGCGGCCGAGGAGCGTCTGGAGATCTTGGCTGACCGAGACGGCGTCTGGCGCTGCCGGACGGTGTTCAACTGCGTTGAGGCCTGCCCGCGTGATATCCACATCACCCAGGCGATCCTTGAGGTCTCCCGGGCAATCGTGGAGCGTCACGCCTGAGCGACACGGCACTCCCGGTCATCCCTCGCCTGATCATCCGCACAGACGGCGCTGCCCGGGGCAACCCCGGGCCGGCGTCGCTGGGCGCTGCCCTCTATGACGCGTCGCGTCCTGACGCACGCAATCCGCTTGCGGCGCCGGACGCCACCATCTCCGAGGCGCTTGGCCACCAGACGAACAACGTGGCCGAGTACACAGGCGTTGTGCGGGCGCTGGACCTTGCGCTCCGGCTTGGGGCCGAGCAGGTGGACCTCCTTCTGGACTCCAAGCTGATTGTGGAGCAGCTCCACGGGCGCTGGCGCGTGAAGGATGCGAAACTCGCAGTGCTTCACGGGGAGGCCAAGGCACAGCTTGCAAAGATGCGGGGCTGGTCTGCAACCCATGTCCCGAGAGCGCAGAACTCCACCGCGGACCGGTTGGCCAACGAGGCGCTCGACAGGGTTGCCGCCGGTGGTCCAGCCCGTGTCGCCCGTGCCCGGCTTATCCCGCCGAGCGCCTAGAGGAACCGCAAGCCTGTGCAACGGCCGCGCGCCATCGTCCTGACCCTGCTGCCGCTGCTCCTGTTGGCGGTTGTGGCTGGCTGCTCCGCGCTGATCCCGTCGCCGCAGATCGGCCGCTGGGAACTCCAGACGGTGGCCGGCGTGAAGGCGGTCTTCCCGGCGACGCTCGTCTTTACCAGCGTTGACGTGTCCATTGACACGGGCTGCAACAAGGGTGCCGCAACGTACAAACTCGACGGGTCAAAGCTCACGCTTGCGGATGCCGCCTTCACCAACACTGCCTGCGGTGGGGGAGCGCTCACAGCCCAGGACAACGCCTTCCGCGCCATGGTCAAAGGCGCAAGCGCCACCATCAGTTCTGAGATCCTGACTCTTGACATGGGCAGCGGGCAGCCCGTGCTGGTGCTGAAGCGTGGCGGCGGCTCCTAAGAGGCCCCAGGCTCGCGAGGGTCCAAACCGGAGCGCTCCTCCGCGTGCCTCGCCGGCGGCGCTAGCGGCATGACCTACACTGCGCGGGCCAGCGAGGCGGCTGGACGGTCGCGCGTCTTCCGGGCAACCGGCGGGCGTGAGGAAAGTCCGAGCTCTCCAGCGCAGGGTGGCGGGTAACGCCCGTCCGCCGCAAGGCGAGGACTAGTGCCACAGTGACGATGCCGGCCTTTCGGGGTCGGAGTGAAACGCGGCAAACTCCACCCGGAGCAAGGCCAAATAGGAGGGCGCAACCCCGGCTTGCCGGGGGGAGAGGCGCGCTGCCCAGCCCTCGGGTCGGCTGCATGAGCCGTCGGGTAACCGGCGGCCTTAGATGGATGATCGTCGCCGGGGCGCAAGCTCCGGCACAGAACTCGGCTTACAGGCCGCCTCGCTGGCGCCTTCCCCGCCCGAGTTTGCGGCGCGCGACAAGGCGCGCCCAGGCGTCAGTCCTCGTCGTCCCTGAACGCGGTTGGCACCTTGCACGCGTTGCATGCAGCCGTTGCCTGCAGCCAGTCACCAAGGACGATGGGCGCCTGCCGGTCCGGAAATAGGCACTCCACATGATCGCGCGGCCGCTCCGCCACGGCCAACCGACGATAGTGGCAGCGGCGGATGCGGTGTGCGGCCATCGTGGTGGCACCCGGCACGGGCAGGGGACTGCCAGACGGTTCCTCGAACGTCAGCGCCATGGGCAGCGGATCCTCCAGACAACCGTCGAGGACGCCCGCCTCCCGGAGCGGATCGTGATGACGGCCACCGGTGGGGGAGCCTACCACCCGGGATTCAACCACTGCAAGCCTCCGGAGGTACTAGACTCCCGGCGGGAGCACTGGAGGAAGCAAGGGCACCGGAGGGTGGAGCACTGACTGAGGAGCCTGCCGCCGGCAAGCAGCCGACGGCCCGTCGCAGGTCCAAGCGTGCTGCGCCGTCTTCATCGCCCAAACCCCACCTGCTCCTACCGGGCATGTTTGACGAGCCGCGTGCGGACGATGCCGCAATCTGCCCGTTCCTTCGCCATCAGCGCGGGACGAGCGTGCTTGCTCCGCTCCCCGTGCCGGATCCGGCGAACGCGTGCATCGCCGCCGGGGATCCGCGACCCCAATCGCTGCGCCAGCAGGAGCTGCTGTGCCTCCACCTCTCGCACGCCGACTGCCCGCGCTACCTGCGCGGCGGTCTGGGCGATGCGGACCCAGAGCTCCAGCCAGGCCGCCGATCCGCCCGCCTGCAGCGTGCAACGGTCGCGGCCATCCTGGTGTTGGTCCTCTCCGCCGGCATCTCCTTTGGATTTGTGCTGCGGCGCGGCGGTATCGACTTGTCCAGCTTTGCCGCTTCGCCGTCAGCGGCCCCATCGTCAACCGCGGCGGCAGTCGTGCCAAGCGTTGCGGCTGCCACGGCGTCACCGGTGCCGGAGAGCGCATCGCCGGAGTTGACCGCGTCACCGTCGACCGCGCCGTCACCGTCGCCGTCGATCGAGGCCTCACCCTCGCCCAGCCCGGTGGTGACCGCTTCGCCCGAGCCGACACCATCCGCGACGCCCGCCCCCACGCCAACGCCGAAGCCCATCCCAACCGGTTCACCGTCGCGGATGAAGCTGGTCACAGCGTGCCCTGGCGTGTACGACTGCTACAAGTACAAGATCAAGACCTACCGGACCCTTGACGCGATCACGATCTACTTCGGCGTCAAGCTCTCGCGGATCTACCAGTTGAATCCCGGGATCAACCCTCGCACGCTCTATGCCGGTCAGGTGGTCAAGATCCCGACGCCCACGCGCTAGCCGCACCGGCGCGTCCGGCGGGACGCTCCGACGGTTCCAGGGGCTAACGGTTCCGTGCCGCGACGTTTCAGCCGTCGGGCGGCGCAATTGACGCGTGGCAGGCCCGATCCGTGCAACAACCCGTGCACGAGAGGGGCGTTGCGTCATGCCTCGGGACCCTTGCCAACCCCACTGTGGCTCGTTTGTACTCCCGCGTGGCCGCGTTTCGGCATTGACGTGCCCTGTCAGGGCGCTATGATGCCGGGAAGTGGCCCAAAGTGGAGCAAAGTGGGTGGTCTGGCCTGCCAGACGCCCGTCGAAGTGTCTCCCGGGGGTCGCCGACGTCAGGAGCAACGCGGCACGTGTTTACCGGAGAGTACCGGCATGCGGTAGACGATAAGGGTCGCCTGGCGATCCCGTCGCGCTTCCGAACGCCCCTCGACGGTGGCTTGGTGGTTGCGCGATGGCTGGATGACTGCCTCGCCATCCACACCAGAGCGGCCTGGGATGTGATCGGGGACAAGGTTGCGGCGCTGCCGATGACCGACCCCCGCGCCAGGCTGCTGCAGCGGCGGCTGTTTGCAGGTGCCTTCGAGACGGAGCTTGACCGGCAGGGCCGGCTGCTCGTCCCGGCGAACCTGCGGACGTTTGCGGGCATCGATGCCGAGGCCACGGTGATCGGCTCGCAAAGCCATGTCGAGATCTGGGCGCCGGAGCGCTGGGATGCTTACAGCCGCGAGCTGGAGGATCCCGATGCATTTGCCGCCGCTATTGCCGGTCTGGGGATCTGACGTCGAACCATATGCGCTTCCAGGGTCCGCTCGGGATCCGTACACCACCCGTGGAGGAACGATGGAGGTAGGTCATTCGCCGGTGATGCAGGACGAGGTGCTTGGCGCCCTCGCCCCGCAGCCCGGCAGCCTCCAGATCGACGCCACGCTTGGCGGCGGTGGGCACACCGAGCGGATCCTGGAGGCCGCCAGCCCTGACGGGCGCGTCCTCGGGCTTGATGCCGACGAGGCCGCGATTGCCCGTGTGGGCGAGCGGCTCTCCCGCTTCGGCAACCGTCTTGTGCTGCGCTGCGCCAACTTCCGCGAGTTGGCTGATGTTGCACCCGAGGCGGGGTTTCCAGCCGTTGACGGGCTGTTCTTTGATCTTGGTCTGTCGTCCTTCCAGCTGGCTGATCGCGAGCGCGGTTTTGGCTTCCGGGCCGGTGGCCCGCTTGACATGCGCTTTGATGTGAGCCGTGGCGTGTCGGCGGCGGAGCTGCTGGCGACGCTGGACGCAGACGGTCTTGCTGCGCTGTTCCGCCGCTACGGCGAAGAGCCCGCGGCATGGCGGATTGCCAAGGCGATCGTGGCCGAGCGGGCCAGCACGCCCGTGGACACCGCAGAGGCTCTGGCAGCGCTTGTGGAGCGTCTGCTGCCCCCCAACCCTCGCCAGCCGCGCCGGACCCACCCTGCCACCCGCGTCTTCCAGGCGCTGCGGATTGCCGTCAACGACGAGCTGGGCGCGCTTGAGGCGGGTCTTGCCGCCGCGGTGGACCTGTTGCGGCCCGGCGGCCGTCTCGTCGTCCTCTCGTATCACTCGCTTGAAGACCGGATCGTCAAGCAGTTCCTCGCGGGTGAGCGGCGCGGCTGCATCTGCCCGCCGCAGGTGCCCATCTGCGTCTGCGGCCACAGCCCGCGGCTCCGCCTTGTCACCCGACCCTCGCAGACGCCCACCGATGCGGAGATTGCCGCCAACCCGCGGGCCCGGAGTGCCCGCCTTCGCGCCGCCGAGCGGCTCGCCGCCTGACCATCCAGATTGCCCGAGACCCCATGACCGGACTGCAGGAGCCCCCGCCATGAGCAAGCGACACGCCGCCAGTCGCCGCCGGAGCTACGGCCGCCGCCAGCACGAGGTTGCTGAGCACCGTGACCGCGATCTCGTTGTCCAGCCCACCAGCGGCCTGACCGAGGAGCGGGTGTTCCAGGCTGCCTCGGACGGGATCGCCCTGCGTGATCTGCAGACTGTCCGCGTCCACTACGCGTCTGGGATCTGAGCCGTGGCCGTGTACGAGGGTGCCCGTCCGGGCGCCATCACCCTGCCGCCGGTTGTCCGGCGAACACCGCGGGCCGCAGCGCCGCCCATCCGCCGGGTTGGCGCCGAAGCGCCCGCGCTGCCGCGTCGCAGGCGGGCCGTCGCCCGTGCCCGCCGTCGCTCGCCAGCCGTTGGCCTGGTCCTTGCCGCCATCGTGGTGGCGTTTGCCGCCGCGTTCTTCTCGCTGTCACAGGACATCCGCGTGTCGGCGACCAGTTATGAGGCAGATCGCCTGAGCACAGAGGCACGCCGCCTTGACGAGCAGGCCCAGGAGCTGCGCAACCAGCTCAACCGGCTGGGCAAGGCCCCGGCAATCAAGGCCCTGGCGGTGGGTAATGGTCTTGGGCCCCTGCCCGAGCCGCTCGTCGTGCTGGCGCGGTAGGACGGACGAGCAATGCTGGGCAGAACTGACTCCCGGGTTCGCACGCTTGTCGTGCTGCTGGTGTTTGCGCTGGCGGCCGGCAGCATCGGCGTGCGCCTCGGGTACTGGCAGATCACCCGGCGCGACGAGCTTGCCGCGATGGCTGCGCACCAGTCCGCCACCACGTACACGGTGCAGCCCACCCGTGGCGCCATCTACGACCGCTCCGGGACCGTCACCCTCGCCACCACCGTCTCGCGGGACCGTCTCGCCGCCGACCCGTCAACGCTGACCCCGGCGCGTCGCGCTTCGGTTGCTGCTGCCCTTGTGAACCTATTTGGTCTCAAGGGAGCTCAGGCCAAGCAGCTGACCGCGCTGATGAGCTCAGACAAGCAGTACGTGGTCCTGGCGCACGGTCTCACGCCCGACCAGTCCACC
>CAIXZV010000303.1 GCA_903924005.1 uncultured Chloroflexota bacterium
GCCGCCGCCGCCCCCGCCGCAGCCCCGTTGCCCGTCTTCAAGCTCACCTGCGCGCTTGTGGTCCCCAACCCGCTGGACCCGTCGGCCCCCAACCGCGCCAACGTCTGCAAGTGGGTTGCGCCCGCAAACGCAACGCCCGTGGTCTACCGCGTCTGGCGATCCGTTGACGCTGGCAAGCGCGTTCTCATCAACAGCGTGGATCCGGGCGCCACCCTCCGCAACGCCGACACCAACATCAAGACCGGCCACACCTACCACTACTTCGTGACCGGGGTGGCCGCCGGCGTGCGCGTGGCGAAGAGCAACGTCGCCAACGTCTACGTCGTGCGGGCGCCCCAGACCCTGGCGTTCAGCTGCGCGCTTGTGACGGTTGCCTCGGCCACCAACGTGCGCTGCCGCTGGACCGCCACCACCCGGCCGGCCGCCATTCGCTACGTCGTCTGGCGCTCGGTTGACGGCGCTGCTCGCACCAACGTCTACCACACCGGCATCCACGGCAAGCGCGTCTTCACCGACGCTGCTGTGGCATCCGGCCAGTCCATCCGGTACACAGTGGTTGGGCTGGACCTCAAGGGCCGCATCGTGGCCTACGGTAGCCCGGTCACGGTCAACCTCCCGTAGTCATCGCGGGAGCGCCGCCATCGATGCCGCTGGTGCCGTCACACTCTTTGGTGTGGACGACCATCGCGATGCCGAGGATGAGCAAGCGCTGGTGGAGCGGGCGAGGGCCGACCCTTCGGCGTTCGCTGACCTCTACCGGCGCTATCTCCCGCGCGTCTATGCGCTTGCATATCGACGGACAGGCAGGGTGGAGGCGGCCGAGGACATCACCTCGGCCGCCTTCGAACGCGCGCTGCGGGGTCTCGGGCAGTTCCAGTGGCAGCCGGGCGGCTTCGGCCCGTGGCTCTTTCGGATTGTCGCCAACGAGCTGGCCAACCACTACCGATCGGCCGGCCGCGCGGCATCGGACCGGGCACGGGTGGCAGAGCTGCGTCTCGCGGGCGACGCACCTGACGATCCGGCCGAGCTTGTGGGGGCCAGGGACGACGTCACGGAGGTGCTTGCCGCGATGGACCTCCTGACGCCTCGATACCAGAAGGCGCTCTCATTGCGATACCTGTCTGCCCTGAGCACGGATGAGGCGGCCGCGGCCATGGGGATGTCGAAAGCCACCATGGCCGTTGTGGTCTTCCGCGCCACGCGTGCCCTTCGCCGGGTGCTTGAGAAGGGGGGCGACGCGTGAGCCGCGATCCACGCAACCTCCTTGAGCAAGCTGGCTCACGCCAGGCACCCCAGCCGGATGCCGAATTTGCCGATGCCCTCGAAGCGCGGCTTCGCGCCGTTGCGGTATCGATGGCCCCGGCGCTTCGCCCGGCCCCGCCGGTGCCGCTGGCCCCGGCGCGGCCCAAGCCAGTTGGGTCCAGTTGGCGCCACTGGTGGGTTCGCCCGCTTGTGGCCGGCCTGGTGGTCACGGCGCTGGTGCTGGTTGCGGTGAGCCAGGGTGGGCTTGCGCCCCAGCAGGTGGCGCCGCCACTGGAGTTGAGTGCGGCAGTCAACGTGGTGGTCCAGCTTCCCGACGGCACCACCGTCCAGAACCCCGAAGGCATGATCCTGCCCGAAGGGGCCACCGTCACGGTTGGAGACGGGGGATCCGCTCGGATTGGCAATCTCACCGTCACCGCGGGCGAAGTGGTGACGGTGCACGGCGGGCGCGCACAGGTTGAGCGGGTCCACCAGGCCACATCCGGAACCGCGCTGGCCACGCCTCCGCATGGGCCGCCCAGCGGGGCGCCCACTGGCACGCCCAGTGGCACGCCGTCGGGTTTGGGCGCCAGCACCGGGCCAACGTCAACCCCTGGACCGTCTGCTCCGGCGGAGTCCGGGTCGCCAGCTCCCAGCACGCCTTCGGGGCCAACACCCAGCCCCGCGCCCAGCTCCACCCCCGGCTCCACCCCGGGCCCCACCGCTGCACCAACGCCAAAGCCCGTGGCAATCGTGGCGCCCAAGCTCCGCGCACGCCGTGTCGCCGCGCACGTCATCGCGGTTGACTGGTCGCGCACGGCCGGCGCCAAGTCCTACGTCCTGATCATGACCAGGTCCAAGACGGGAATTGCGCCTCGGCCGGTCTACCCCGGCGGTCGCGTGCTTGCCACCTTCTCGAAGCCGCCGGGCGCGCCCGTGCAGTTTGTCCTGCCGCCCGGCGTGGCCCAGGTGAAGCTGCTGGTGGTTGCCCTCGACAAGGACGGCAACGAGTTGGCGCGCAGCCTGATCGTGCGGGTGGCTGTGGTGCTCCCGGCCGCCAGCCCCAGCCCCTCGCCGTAGGTCCGCCCGGCCGGGGCCCCGGCCGCCCGACGCGCCCGACGCGCCC
>CAIXZV010000304.1 GCA_903924005.1 uncultured Chloroflexota bacterium
CCCACCACCGCTTTGGGCTCCGGATGCTCGTTCCTTCGCCAGGGGCCAGGTTCACGATCAGAGCGACCATGGTCATCGCCATGAAATAGGCGATCGCCTGGGGCGATAGGTAGTCCTGTGCGATCCAGTTCCCGATGACAAACACGACGAGTGTCGCCGCTCGAGTCCGCTGGTCGGCGATGAACTTCGAGACGATGGAATAGACCGGCAGCAGGATCGCCAGGTCGAACATCCACGGGAACACGTGCTCGGCGACGAACGCCTCGCCCGAGGCGATCTCGTCGGGGAGCAGGCGGGCGGCGGACCAGCGTGTCGCGACGCCGTCCGCGTAGGACGACTCATGCAGCGTGGCGTACATGGGGTTGCGCTCCCAGCGCAGCGCGCCTGCAACATCCGCGAGAAACGCGGCCGAGCCAATCGGCAGCTCCAGCACGTGGTGGAGGTACTCGAAGCCCGCGCTGTCGCCCAGCCACATGCCCAACTGGCGGAAACGCCTGCTGGTCAGCCGGTCGCCGTCGGGCAGTCGGATGTCCTCGGCGGCCAGACGCTTGTGGACCGCCAAGGTCCGCGCCCGGTCATCGGGATAGCGGTCGTAGTAGCGCTCGTTGGCTTCGGCAGCCCGGATCCAGGTGGCGCCGTAGACGTCGTCCGCCGGGCGGTTGATCACTGGGGCAAGACCGCCGGTGATCAACGCAGCCATCAGCCCCTCGGGCGCAATCGAAAGGTAGGTCAGCGTGGTGAACCCGCCAAAGCTCTGGCCCAGCGTGGTCCACGGCCCGGATCCCAACTCGCGCCGGATGACCTCGCAGTCGCGGACGATGGCGTCGGCCCGGAACAGCGTCAGGTACTCGGCCTGGGCGGCAGGCGTGGCGCCCGGCACCACGGGCCCAACAGGCGTGGAGCGACCGGTGCCGCGCTGGTCCAGCAGCAGGATCCGGTACTCCTGCACAGCACGCGCCATCCAGCCGCTCAAGGGGCTGGTGGGTCGTGCGGCCTCAAAGCCGGGGCCACCCTGGAGAAAGACCAGATACGGGCGGTCCGCGCCGTCTGGCGCCGCAACCTCCCGGGTGAACACGGTGATGGACCCTCGCGACGGATCCGCGTGGTCAAGCGGGACGGTGTGCTCGCGCTCGGTGAGGATGGCACCGGCGATGGTGTAACTGCTCATCTGCGCACGATACCGCCGCGCGTCATCACCGCAGCAGGCGCGTCTGCCGCCCGCACCCGATGTCCGTCTATCACCGCTCGTGATATTTGCCCGCTACTTCGTGCTCGCGCCGTGTTGTTGGGCGCAGGCTGGCGGATCCCACGCCAAGATCAGCCCCAAAGAGGCCGCCGCATTACGAGCGGTGATATTCGGGGCGGTTATGGCGTCCGCACGCCCCGCTGCGCCAACGACTGGCCGCGCGACCCCGCGGATCGATGGCGATTATCACGAGCGGTGATACACCGGCATGGGCGCGGCCGGGCAGCTACCAGCGCTGGTGGACCAGCGGCTTGATGCGCGTTGCGTAGAGCTCGGCGATCCGCTCCATCGTCGCCGGCGGCAGCGGCGCCAGATCGGCAGCGGCAGCATTCGAACGAGCCTGCTCAGGCGACTTTGCGCCAGGGATCGTGGCGGTCACGCCGTCATGCATGAGGATCCAGCGGAGCGCCAGCTGGGCCATGGTCGCCCCCTGCGGCACCAGCTCGCGCAGTTGCTCCGCAACCGAAAGCCCGGTCTCGTAGTCCACGCCCGCAAACGTCTCGCCCACGTCAAAGGACGCGCCGTGGCGGTTGTACTGCCGGTGGTCGTCCGCCCCAAACGCGGTGGCGCGCGTGAGCTTGCCGGTCAGCAGCCCGGAGGCCAGCGGCACGCGGGCAAGCACGCCCACATCGTTGCGCAGCGCCTCGGCGAGGAACCGCTCCGCGGGACGCTGGCGGAACGCGTTGAAGATGATCTGGACGGCGGCGATGCCCGGGTACGCAAGCGCCTTGAGCCCCTCCTCCACCTTCTCCACGCTGATGCCGTAGTTGGCGATGCGCCCCTCGCCAACCATCGCGTCAAGGTCCGCAAAGACCTCCGGCATGTAGAGCAGCTGCGTGGGCGGACAGTGCAGCTGGACCAGGTCTAGCCGCTCAACGCCAAGGTTCTCGCGGCTGCGGTCGTTCCAGGCGCGGAATGCGGCAGGTGTGAACTCGGCAGGATCCTGCCGGACGCGGCGGCCCATCTTGGTGGCCACAAAGAACGCCTCGCCTGTGCGCTCACGCAGGAACTGGCCCACGATCCGCTCGCTGCGGCCATCGCCGTAAACGTCCGCCGTGTCAATCAGATCCACACCGGCATCGGCCGCCGCATGCAGGGCCCGCAGTGCCACCGCCTCGTCCACGCCGCCCCAGTCGCCCCCGATAGCCCAAGCGCCAAAGCCGATGACGCTGACGGATCTACCAGTCTTGCCAAGCCTGCGGTGGTCCATAAAAGCTGCTCCCGTGCCGCCGCGGACACGCCGCGGATCTTGATCCAGCGTAGCCCCGATGCTGAATGGGCCAACCGGCCCTATGCCGCCGGTCTTGGCAGGACGACCATGCCTCCTTTCCAGCCGCAGGCGTGACGCGGCATCAGGAGGACGAAACCCAAGTGGCCGATCTGTCCACGGTCTTCACGGGGATCCGGTTTGAGAACCCCTTCCTGCTGGCCTCGGCGCCGCCAACCGAGTCCGAGAGCAACATCCTGCGGGCCTTCGAGGCCGGCTGGGGCGGGGTGGTGACCAAGACCATCGGCCTCCACCCGGTGGTCAACGTCGCTGGCCCAAAGACCAAGTTTCTCCGCGCCGACAACGGCGGCACACGCCTCTCGATGGCAAAGCGGCCCGACACCACCCTCATGGCGTCGTGGAACTGGGAGCTGATCAGCGACAAGCCCATGGACTGGTGGCTGCCGCAGATCGCCCGCATCAAGAAGGCGTTCCCAAGCCGCATCGTCGTGGCGTCAATCATGGCGGGCTCCGGGGACGACAAGGAGCTCCAGGCCTGGCAGACGCTTGCCCAAGGCGTGCAGGACGCCGGGGCCGACGCAATCGAGCTCAACTTCAGCTGTCCGCACATGGACCGGGTGGACATGGGCGCCAACGTTGGCAAGGACCCGGTCCTCTGCTCGGTGTCCACACAGGCCGTGAAGGCCGTCGCCAAGGTCCCGGTCTGGGTGAAGCTGACGCCCGCCACGGCCAACATCGTCGAGGAGGCCGAGGCCACGTTCCGCGGCGGCGCAGACGCCATCGTCTCGTCCAACACGTGGCCTGCCCTCCCGCCCATTGACCCCGACACGCTTGACTTTGAAGTCAACGTGGACGGCTACGTCAGCTCCGGCGGCATGGGCGGTCCGGCAATCCTGCCGCTGTCCCTTGCCAAGATGGCCCAGATGACGCAGGCATTCCCAACCGGGGCGTTCAGCGGCATCGGCGGCATCAGCGACTGGCCGCAGGCGCTGGACTACTTCCTGCTTGGCTGCGGCACCACGCAAGTGGCAACAGCGGCCATGCTGGACCACGCCATCGGCCCCAACGTCATCCGCAATCTCACGCAGGGCATGTCGGACTTCCTTGACCGTCACGCAGACCGGGGCTGGACAAGCCTGGACCACTTCCGGGGGCTACGGCGGGATCGCGTTGTTGCCCAGTCAGCGATCCGCCGACCCGACAATGCCAGCTATCGCGGCGGCTACGACGACGCCGAGGGCTATGCGGCACCGGTGAACAACGCCTGAGCCGACACGCGACGGCGCGTTGTCTGACGCTGGGACCCCTGCAGAACCGGCGAGACACGGGCACATCGGGCCGTGCAATATGGGCCATCACTCGCGACGCCCAGTCGTCGAGGTCAGCGATCGTGCCAAGGTGAACGTGCATAACGTTTCGGCCGGCGCCATCCCATACAGGTCTGACTCCTTGTCGGACCGGGCGATCCGGTTGAACCGTGCCTGCCGCACGCGTGTCCCCATCCCCAGTGCGATCTCCGGGCGACCTCGATGCCCATCCCCGCGGCGCGCCTCGTGCGCCGTCACCCGGTGCCACGCATGACGCCCAGTGTCGTGCGCTTTGGAGGGAACCCGGGTATCGGAGGGCTGGAGTGTCCATCTGTCAAACGGCACGAGGCGCCGGCCATCACCCACTGGAGGGAGGCTCTATGACAGCAGCGATGGAGCAAACCGTCCTGGCGGACGGGCGAGTCGAGTTGAATGCCGGCGTCGACGCGTCGCTTGGCACCTCGTCGCTCCACAATGAGGATCTAGCGCCGGTTCCGGTCGCCAAGCGGACCTGGACCACCTACAACTACCTGGCCCTGTGGATCGGCATGGCCATCAACGTGCCGACGTGGCTGCTCGCCTCGGGCCTCATCGGTCTGGGCATGAGCTGGACCCAGGCCATCTTCACGATCTTCCTCGCCAACCTGATTGTCCTGGTCCCGATGCTGCTGATCAGCCACGCGGGCACCAAGTACGGCATTCCGTACCCGGTCTTCGCCCGAGCGTCCTTCGGGACGCTTGGCGCGAACGTGCCGGCGATGATCCGCGCAGGCGTCGCCTGCGGCTGGTTTGGCATCCAGACCTGGATTGGCGGCGCGGCGCTGTTCGCCGTGGTTGGCGCGCTCCTGGGCAAGGGCTCGTTCTGGATGACAGCCGGTGAGGTTGCCGGTCACCCGTGGACCCTCTGGCTCAGCTTCGCGGTCTTCTGGGCCCTGAACATGGTCATCATCCTGTGGGGGATGGAGGCCATCAAGATTTTCGAGAACTGGGCGGCCCCGTTC
>CAIXZV010000305.1 GCA_903924005.1 uncultured Chloroflexota bacterium
GCGGGCGCGGGCGCGGGCGCCGCCGCGGCGGTCCCGGCGATCAGGGCGGCGGCCACGAGGCCGACCGCGACGCGGCGCACCGCGTGAATCAGGGAACCCATCGCGCGGTCGCTCCGATCAGATGCCGAGGCTCGACCGGGGAACGCTCGAATGCCTTTCCGTTACGGTGGGACAATTCAGTCGCACGCGCAACGCCGTGAGGGAGCAGAGTTCCTGTGGGACGACACCGGTGCCGCGTAGTCATCTCGCGTCCGGGGAGCATGGGGATGAGTGAGGCGCGCTGCGGCGCCGCCTGGGCGACGCCGCAGCAGCCGCTCCCCTACCGCACCACGACGAAGGAGTCGAGGTCAACGCGGGGGTGGCCAGCGGTGCCAGCCACGACGAGCTTGACCGTGTGCGCGCCCGATGTGGCGAAGTTGTACTGCCAGACAACAACCCGGTACTGGGCCGTGGCGCTGTACAGGTTGACCGTGGCGCGCAGGACGCCGTCCACATACACCTTGACCTTGCCGCTCGCCTTGGACTTGGTGGCCACCAGGCCGATCGCCCGGCCCGTGAAGGCGTACGTGGCGGAGGCGTTCTTGGCTGAGCTGTACTTGTCGCTGCCGCCCGAGAGCACGGACTTTGCGTACTTGGCCCAGACGCCCTTGAACTTCACGAGTGCGCTGGTGTTCTGGACGAGGCGCGGGGTGAGCGTCGCTCCCGTGGAGACGGCGCTGTTGCCCAGCGCGTCGTACGCGGTGACCCGGTACGCCACGGTGCCCGACGAGGGCATGGTGGTTGCGAAGCTGGACGCCAGCGGCGTCGGCAGGCCGACGGCCGCCCACGCGCCGCCGTTGAGCGACTGCTCAAGGGTGTAGTGGTCGAGGCCCGAGCCCATTCCCGGGTCGGCGGCCGCCCAGGACACCGTCACCGGCACCTCGGACGTGGCTGACGCGGAGGAGACGGCAACACCCACGCGCAGGGAGACGGTGGTGGCTTTGGAGAAGGCCGGCGCGATGCTGTCAATGTCCAGCTCGCCGGTTGCGTAGGCGTCGGCCGACGGCCCGGTGTTCAAGGCGGCGTCGGCGACGGAGTTCGCGAGGAGTCGTGGCGCCAGGGTGCCCGACGATGTGCAGCCGCTCACCGTGACGGTGAAGCTCGTGCCCGACGCGGCGGACGGCGCAAACGCGCAGCCGGCGGCGTTCCCTTCGTTGGTGAAGTCCCCGGACTCGAGACCCGTCACGGGCTCCGAGAACGCGATGGTGTAGTCGATCGAGGTTGCGCTGGTGGGGCTTGTGACGATCGTGCTGAAGCTGGCAACGGCCGGGGCCGTGGTGTCGGCGGCGTCGATGGTCAGTGTGGCGCAGGCCGTGCCGTCGCTCGCGTTGTGCGAAAGGTCCGACGTGCGCACACAGACTGGGTGCGTACCGGCCGAAAGCGCGGTGATGCCAAAGTCAGACGGGGTGACCGCAACGACCGAGGAGGCCAGGGTCCCGTCGCCAAGCTGGCCGGATGCGTTGGAGCCCCAGCATCGGACCGAAGCGTCCGGGAGGATTGCGCAGGTGTGGCTGAAGGACGGGGAAATCGCCGTGGTGGCGGAGACGCCGGAGCTGGTGCCCAGCTGGCCGGAGCCGTCGGCGCCCCAGCACGTGAAGGTTCCGTCCACCAGGGTGGCGCAGGAGTTGCTGAAGCCTGAGATCAGACCGGTAGCGGCCATCGGCAGCAGGGCGTCCACCGGCACGGCGCTGGCGGCGACTGTGCCATCGTTGAGCTGGCCGAGGTTATTGAAGCCCCAGCACTTGACCGCCCCGGTGATGAGGAGGGCACAGGTGTGGTTGGTGCCCGCGGAGACCGCGACGGCGTTGGTGATCCCGCTCACTTGGACCGGGGCGAGATGTGCGTTGCCGTCTGCGCTGCCGATGCCAAGCTGGCCCATGTGGTTCCGGCCCCAGCACCAGACCGTGCCGTCAAGCAGCGTCGCGCAGGAGTGAAAGCCCGCGCTTGACGTGACGCTTGTGGCCGTGGTGATCCCGCTCACGACCACCGGCGTAGCGCTGTCCGTGCTGACGCCGTCGCCCAGGCCAAACCCGTTGAAGCCCCAGCAGCTCACGGTGCCGTTCGCAAGCAGCGCGCACGTCTGGTACTGGCCGGCCGTCACGGCCGTGGCCGTTGAGATCCCGGGAACCGTGACAGGCGCGCTTCGCTGGGCGTACGTCCCGTCGCCCAGCTGCCGGCCGTCGTTGACGCCCCAGCAGCGGATCGTGTGGTCGGCCAGAACCACGCAGGTGTGCCCGTAACCGGCGGCGAGCGCCACGGCGTTCGTGATGCCGGTGACCTGCACCGGCGTGGAGTCGGCGGGCTCGGTGCCGTTGCCAAGCTGACCCAGCGTGCCCTGGCCCCAGCAGCGGACCGTGCCGTCGGTCAGCAGCGCGCACGTGTGATATGCGCCTGACGAGATGGACAATGCTCCGGGCAGGGTGGCTGATACAGCCTCGCTGGCGCCGCCAAAGGCCCCGTCTGTCGCCGACATGTCCGTCCAGAGGCCGCCGTCAATGCTCACCTGAGCCGACTTGACGCCGGCGTTGTCGGTGGCCGTTGCGGTGACCGTGAACGCGGAACCCGCCGGCACGGTGGCGGGCGTCAGGAGCGGCGTTGAGATGGCGGGTGCGGTGACGTCCACAGGCGGGGTGGGCAACGGCGCCGCAATGGCAGTTCCCGCCAGGAGCGATGCGGCCAGCAGGCCAACGATTGTGCGGCGTGCCGCGCGCATCAGGACTTTCAAGGTGGTCTCTTCCAAACGGACTCAGCCGGACGCACGCGAAGACGCTGCTGTTCCGAGAGTCCGACCGTATGACCTCTGGCCCTGTCGGCCTAGGCCGCATGGCCCCCTTGCACGGTGGGCCATTGGGCGTCCGGATATGCCGCGCGTCCTACAGCGGTGTAGGCGGTGGGGACGCTGTGGCCGGTCCCATGAGAGCCTGTACGCGGCCGCCCACACGATTGGGGCTGCCCAGGCGGCTGTTGCGCCAGACGGCCCGTCATGTCACCGGACGAACTCGCAGGCTAACTCACGTCGGCTGGATTGCGCGGCGTGCCCGCAGGCTTGGTGAGGTGGAGCGGCACCCCGACGCACGTGAACAGCAGCGCTGCCAAAGGCTGGCCGAGGAGCGCCGGGATCTCCGAGTCCAGGAACGTCATCCCCGACGCACCGATGCCCAGCGCGTACGCGGCAAGATGCAGGCGGCCCTCCACGATGCCGGCGTCAAGCTGGGCCTCGCGGTACCCGCGGTCGTCGATGAGATCCAAGTTGACAGCCGCAATGACGACGAACGAAGCATCACGACCGAGGTCCTGCCCGTAGCACGCACCCCACAACTCGTCCCGGAGCGAACCCAGTCGCACCGGACGTTCGAGGTCAGGCCATCGGTAGAGTCCCGGCGCGAGCCCGTCGACGGCATGGACGGCGATGAAGTGCGGGACCCGGCTTCCGCGGAGCGACACCGCCAGCGTGCGCTCGAACGTGCGCCCGTCCACGGCGGACCTCGCGTCGAGCGTCCGCGCCGAACCGCGACGCAGGATGACAGCGTCGAGGTCGTCGGTGGCCGGCAGGCGGCCGTTCACCGGCTCCGGCGTGGGCCAAGGCATGCCGAGGAGCTCCACATCGCCCGCGTGCTGGGCAAGGGTCACAAGCGGGAACTCGACCGGCGCCAGGTCGATGGCCCCCGTTAC
>CAIXZV010000306.1 GCA_903924005.1 uncultured Chloroflexota bacterium
AACTGCCGCTGCACGTTGAGGCCATCGATGCGGGTGCCGTGGCGCGTGACGTCGGGGGCAGGTTTGCACCGCAGGCCAGCGCGCGCGGGATCGCCATCGAGGTGCCGCCGGCCGGGGAGGGACCGATGACGCTTGCGGACCGCGACCGGCTGGCGCAGGTGCTCGCGAACTACCTCTCAAACGCCATGCGCCACGCGCCAGGGGGCACAACGGTCCGGATCACCACAGCCGCAACCCCAGGCCACGTGCGTCTGGCCGTTGCCGACGACGGTCCTGGGCTTGCCCCGGACCAGCTTGAGGCCGTGTTCGAGCGCTTCTACCGTGTGGACGCGGCGCGCAGCCGGGCCGTGGGCGGGACGGGGATCGGCCTCGCGATTGTCCGTGCCCTCGCCGAGGCGATGGACGGGCAGGCGTGGGCGGAAAGCCCTGGGCTGGGCCGCGGTGCGACGTTTGTGGTGGAGCTGCCAGCGGCATAGCCCTCCCGCTTGACCAAGTCTTGAGCAAGGCTTGCGGTCTGCTGCATTGGCGTTGGCTCCCCGGTGGGGCACGCTGGGTGCAGTACCGGTGGAGGCCGGCGCAGCAACCCAGGAGCCAGCGTCCCAATGTCCCGCTCCCGTTCCGGCAAGACCGGCAGCGCCCCCGGCGTCCCCGCCAGCGCAGACCTCCACCGGCTCGCACTTGAGCGCCGCCAGGCTCGCATGGCCGAGCGCGCTAACGTGCCCGTCACGCCGTCCGCCGCCGAGCCCGGGCGGGGCGCCACCACCACCGTCGTCCCGGTGATGGGCATGACGTGTCGCACCTGCGAGGTTCGGATCCAGCGCTACGTCGGCAGGCTGCCGGGCGTGGAGCACGTCAGCGCCTCAGCTGTTCACGGGCGTGTCCAGGTGGAGAGTTCCGCGCCAATCCCCGCCGCGGCTCTCGCCGCCGCCATCCGCGCCGCAGGCTATGACGTGGGTGCCACGCCCTGGCTGGAGCGCAACCCGGACGTGTGGCTCACGGCCCTCTTCGGCGTCGTCCTGCTCGCAGCCTTTGTCCTGGCGGCAAAGCTCACCGGGCTCGACAGCCTTGCCGCGGGGTCGGGCTCGGCAAGCCTTGGCACGGGCGGGCTCGCTGTGGCCCTCCTTCTCGGTCTGGCCGCTGGCGTGTCCACCTGCATGGCCCTCGTGGGCGGGCTGGTGCTGGCCCTCAGCGCGTCCTTTGAGGCGGCGCAGGCCGCCCGGTCCAGCAGCCGTGGCGTTATGGATCGCATGCGCCCATCGCTTGTCTTCATGAGCGGCCGCATCGCCGGTTACGCGTTCTTTGGCGCACTGCTGGGCCTGCTTGGTGCAGGGATCACCTTTCCCCCGGTGGTACTGGGCGGGATGATGATCGCCGTGGCCGTGCTGATGACGCTTGTGGGCGCGCGGCTCACCGGTCTCTCACCGCGGATCGCGGCCTGGTCGCCAACGCTGCCGGTTGGTCTGGCCCGCACCCTTGGGATGACACAGGGCACGACAGGCGCCTACTCAGACGGACGCGCGGCCATCCTTGGCGCGGCCACGTTCTTCATGCCGTGCGGGTTCACCCAGGCCGTGCAGGTCTATGCCCTTTCCACGGGCTCGCCGCTGATCGCGGGCGCCACGATGGCCGTCTTCGCCATCGGCACAGCGCCCGGCCTCCTCGGTCTGGCTGGTCTCCCGGCCATCGTGCCTGCCAGCGTGAAGCCCATGCTTCTGCGTGTGGTCGGGGTGGTCGTGATTGGCTTCGCCCTCGTCAACGGCAGCGCAGGCATCAGGCTCGCCGGCCTCAGCCTCCCGTCGTTCGGCACACCGGCCGCCGCCGGCCCCGTCACCACGAAGGTAGCCAACGGCGTCCAGGAGCTGACCACATTCCAGGCTGCAGACGGCTACAGCCCCGGCAACGCCACCATCTACGCGGACATGCCCACCCGCTGGACGATCCAGTCATCCACGGTTGCCACCTGTGCGGCCTCGCTGGTGGTGCCCAAGTTGGGCATCCAGGCATTGCTCCACCTTGGTGACAACACGTTTGAGCTCCCCGCGCAGAAGGCGGGCACCATCGACTACTCGTGCTCGATGGGTATGTACGGCGGGCGCATCACCGTGGTGGACCGGCCCACGGGTTTGGTCAACCGCTAGGTCGTTACCTCGTCAAACACCTCGCCGTCGGGTCCCACCAGCGTGATGGCCACGGCGGCCACGCCCAACTGGTGGGTGGAGCAGCTGAGACACGGGTCATAGGCGCGGACCAGCGCCGACACCCGGTTGAGCGCGGCCTCCTCGATCTTCTTGCCGCTGATGAACCGCTCGGCCACCTGGTGCACACCGCGGGTGATGGCCAGATTGTTGTGGCCGGTGGCGACGATCAGGTTTGCCCAGGTGATTGCGCCGTTTTCGTTCACCTTGTAGTTGTGGATCAGCGTGCCGCGCGGCGCCTCGATGATCCCTGTCCCCTCAAGGTTGTTCACGCCGGCATGCGCACGGACCTTGGTTGCAAGGATCGCCGGGTTGGCGAGCAGCTGCTCCATGCGCTCCAGCGCGTAGAGCGCCTCGATGAGCCGCGCGTAGTGATAGTGGAAGCCGCTCTGGACGATGCGTCCAAAGCGCGCGCGATACAGCTCGAGTTCGGCATCCGCCAGTGGTGTGCCGCAGCGGTCCGCCACATTGAGGCGCGCCAGCGGGCCAACGCGATAGATGCCATCGGGGAAGCCGATCGGCTTGTAGTAGGGCGCCTTCAGGTACGAGTCCGTCATCGACGCCTCGCCGATGTACGTCGCGTAATCCTCGGGCCGCACCTGGTCCGCGATGATGGCGCCGTCTGCGCCGATGAACCGCATGTTCCCGTCGTACAGACGCAGTGACCCGTCGGGGCCAACCAGACCGCAGTACATCGTGGGGAAGTTGGAGAACGCCTCGATCTCCTCGGGGAAGCCGTCCAGCGCCCGCTTCCACATGGCAAGCGTGCGCTGCACGATTGCCATGGCGCCGGGGAGCTCCTCAAGCGTCTTGATGCGCACCTGCGGGTCAAGCGGGGCGTTGACGCCGCCGGGCACCATCCAGGAGGGATGCACCCGCTCCTTGGCCAGCCGCTCGATCACCTGTTGGCCAAACTTGCGCAGGGCAATCCCGTCACGGAGCGCTTCCGGGTGTGACTCCAGCAGCCCCGCGACATTGCGATGCGCGGGATCGGCATCCATGCCCAGCAGCAGATCTGGAGCAGAGAGATGGAAGAACGACAGCGCGTGCGACTGCACGAACTGGGCGCAGTGGATCAACTCGCGCAACTGCGCCGCAGCCGCCGGGATGCGCACGGCCATGATCTCGTCGCACGCCTTGGATGAGGCGAGCAGGTGGCTAACCGGGCAGATGCCGCAGATCCGCGAGGTGATCGACGGCATCTCGTAGTACGGCCGACCCTCAACGAACTTTTCAAAGCCCCGGATCTGCGTCACGTGGAACTGGGTGTCGGTGACGCGGCCGGCGTCGTCAAGCTTGATGGTGATCTTCGCGTGGCCCTCAATCCGCGAAACGTGGTTGATCGTCACCGTTTGCATGGCTGGTCTCTGGGCCTCCACCGGCTGCGTCGCCTGTGCATCGCCAGCGGACTCGACGCCCGCAGCGGCAGGGGTGGTCCTCCGCCGCGTGTCCGCTGTCGCCTTCCTGGTTGCCATGGCCGCCTACCCGAACCGGAGCTTGGAGCCGAGGTCCGGTTCGCGGCCCTCGAGCAGGTCGCCCAGCACCATCAGGATGGCGTTGGCCTTGGGCGGACACCCGGGGACGTGGACGTCCACCTTGATGGCCGAGTGCAGTGGTTCCGCCTGCTTGAGCAGCGCCGGAACGCCGTCTGTGGGCACGCCCGGACAGACCGTGGCGCCCTCGACGTAGATCCTCTCAAGCAGCTCACGCCTCGGGATGCCGTTGCGCATCGAGGGGACGTTGCCCGTCACCGCGCAGTCGCCCAGCGCCACAACGATGCGGCTGCGGCTCCGGAGGGTCAGCGCAAGCTTGAGGTCGTCCTGGCTACTGACCGCCCCCTCGACGATGGCCACATCCACCCCTTCGGGCCACTCCTGGGCGTCCACCAGCGGGCCAAACACGATGTCGGCCTTGCGCAGGACCGCGATGATCCCCTCGTCCGTGTCGAGCAGCGACATGTGGCAGCCGGCGCAGCCGTCCAGCCAACAGGTGCCGATTCTGGCCTTGTCCATCACTCGCCCTCGCGCATCGAGGTGAGGCGGCTGACGGCGGCGCGGCGCTTGGTCATCTCCTCAACCCCAAAGCCCTTCTCGGCCATGGCGCCGGTTGGGCAGGCCTGAACACACTTGCCACAGCTTGTGCAGCTGGTCGCCTCGCCCCATGGCCGCTGGAGCTCCGACACAAGCCGCGAGCCAACCCCGCGACCGGCCAGATCCCAGACATGGGCGCCTTCAACCTCAGCGCAGGTGCGCACGCAGCGCGAGCACAGGACGCACCGGTTGTGGTCCAGGACAAAGCGCGGGTGCGTGGTGTCCACGGGCAGGCGCGGATAGCTGTACGGGTACCGGACGCTCGTGACGCCGTGCTCCTGCGCAAGCGTCTGGAGCTCGCAGTGGCCCGAAGACACACAGACAGCGCAGACGTGATTGCGCTCGGCGAACAGGAGCTCCAGCGCCATCTTGCGATAGGACTCCAGCTGCGGCGAGGTGGTGGCGACCGCCAGGCCCTCCTGCACGGGCGTCGTGCATGCGGGGAGCAGGCGTGCGACGCCCGACACCTCCACCATGCACAGCCTGCAGGCGCCAACGGTGCTGAGGCCCTCCATGTAGCAGAGCGCCGGGATGTACTTGTTGTTGGTACGCGCGACCTCGAGGATCGTCTGGCCGGCGGTTGCCGCGATGACCTCGCCGTCGATGCGGACCTTCACCTTCTCGGTCAAGGCGGTCTCCTATCGCTCGGTGCTGCGGATATCGCACCGCAGGCATCGGGATGTCTCCTCGAGGGCCGCGACGGCCGTGAGGCCCAATGACACCTCGGCGTACGAGCCGACGCGCTTGGCGGCGGGCAACTCGCTTGGAACGTGGCGCCGACACTCCGACGGCGTCTCGGGCGGCTCCATCTCGTACACGAAGTCGGGGATCAGGCTGGCAAAGCGCTTCTGGCCCATCAGCCGCTTGTCGATGTTGCGCGCGGCCTTCTTGCCAAACCCCATGGCGTTGGACACGTTGGACGCGCCGCTGATCAGGTCGCCGCCGGCGTAGAAGCGCTCGCGGCTGCTCTCAAGCGAGTAGCGGTCCACCACGATGGTGCCGTCCTCTTTGAGGACCAGGCCCGACGCCTTGCAGAAGTCGGGGTCCACCTTCTCGCCGACCGCGAGGATGACCGTGTCGCAGTCGATGCGTATCACCTCGTCGGTTGGCATAGGTCGCCGCCGACCGGACTTGTCAAACTCGCCCGGCTTTGTGCGCACCGCCTCCAGGGCCTTCACCTGACCGTTGCGGTCCCCGACGATCCTGTGCGGCGCGGCGAGGTAGACGATCTTGGCGCCTTCGTGTTCGGCTGCCTGGATCTCCTCGGGGATGGCCGGCATGTCCTTGCGCTCCCGCCGGTAGACCACCGTCACGTCGGCGCCCAATCGGCGGGCCGTGCGCGCGGAGTCGATCGCCGCGTTGCCGCCGCCGATCACCACCACGCTCTTGCCTACGGCAACCGGTTCGTCGCGCGAGACGGTCTCGAGGAACGGCAGCGCCGCCATCACGCCGGTCAGTTCGGTGCCCGGGAGATAGACCCAGGCCTCCTTCCAGGTTCCGATGGCCATGAACACGGCGTCAAACTGGTGCGCGATGTCGTTGAGGGTTGTCTCCTCACCGACGCTCACGTTGAACTGGAACTTGACGCCGAGCCGCTCGATGAGCTCGATCTCGCGGTCGAGGACCTTCTTTGGCAGCCGGTACTCCGGCAGCGCGTAGCGCAGCATCCCGCCGGCGGCGGGTCGGGAGTCAAACACCGTGACGCTGTGGCCAAACAGCGCAAGGTAGTAGGCGCAGGTGAGGCCCGTGGGCCCGGCCCCAATGATCGCCACGTCGCGCCCCGTGGGCTCGAGCTTGCGCTCGGCAACCCGTGCCGCAACGGCGTCAAACTTGTCTGAGAGCAGCACCTCGTCGGCGATGACGCGGTGCACGTCGCGCATGTTCACGGCCTCGTCCAGACCGGCGCGGCGGCAGTGGTCGTCACACGGGTGCTGGCAGACGCGGCCGGTGGATGCGGGCAGCGGGTTGTCGAGGATCACGGACAGGAACGCGTCCTCGAGCCGGCCCTCCTTGTACAGCTGCAGGAACCGCGGGATGTTCATGTGCAGCGGACACGAGTTCTCGCAGGGCGAGATCGCGAGATCCTCACACACGCCGGCGCGGCAGCGCTTCGCGACGATATGGTCCTCAAACTCGTGGCGGAAGTGCCGCAGGCTGGTGAGGACCGGGTTGGGTGCGCTCTGGCCAAGACCGCACAGCGACGTGTCTCGGACCATGCGGCACAGCTCGTCAAGGGCTGCGATGTCCGCCATGGTGGCCGTGCCCACCGTGAAGCCGTTGAGGATCCGGAGCGCCTTGTCCAGGCCAACTCGGCAGGGCACGCACTTGCCACAGCTCTCGGCCTGGGTGAACTCGATGAAGTAGCGCGCGACGTCAACCATGCAGTTGTCGTCGTCCATGACCACCATGCCGCCCGAGCCCATGATCGACCCGAGCTGGGCGAGCGTCTCATAGTCAACCGGCGTGTCAAACATCTCGGCAGGAATGCACCCGCCCGATGGCCCGCCGGTCTGCACGGCCTTGATGTCGCGGCCGTTGCTGCTGCCCCCGCCGATGTCGTAGATGAAGGTGGAGATGGGGGTGCCAAGCGGCATCTCCACGAGGCCCGTGCTCTTCACCTTGCCCACGAGCGAGAACACCTTTGTGCCCGCGCTCTTTGCGCTGCCCGTCTCGGTGAACCACGCTGGGCCCTTGGTGACGATGGGCGCGATGTTGTACCAGGTCTCGACGTTGTTGATGTTGGTGGGCTTGCCCAAGAGGCCCTTCTGGGCGGGGAATGGCGGGCGCACTCGCGGCCGGCCCGACTGGCCCTCAAGCGACGCGATCAGCGCCGTCTCCTCGCCGCACACGAACGCACCGGCGCCCTCGACGGTGTCGATGTCGAAGTCAAACCCGCGCCCTAAGACGTTGGTGCCCAGCATGCCGTAGGCCCGCGCCTGCTCAATCGCGTGCTCAAGACGCAGCACCGCCAGCGGGTACTCGGCCCGGACATAGACGATCCCGCGTGCGGCACCGGTGACGTAGCCGGCGATCGCCATGCCCTCAAGCAGGGCGTGCGGATCCGACTCGATCTCGTTGCGGTTCATGTAGGCGCCCGGGTCGCCCTCGTCCGCGTTGCAGATGAGGTACTTCTCGGGTCCCGGCGCCTTGGCCAGGAACTCCCACTTGTTGCCCGTCAGATACCCGGCGCCGCCCCGCCCGCGGAGCTTGGACGCCTTGATCTGCTCGATGACGTTGGCCGGGCTCTGGTCAATCAGGACCTTGTACAGGGCCTGATACCCGCCGATCGCGATGTATTCCTCGATGTCATCGGGGTTGATCAGCCCGCAGTTGCGCAGGACGGTCTTGACCTGCCCGCTGAAGAACGGGACCTCGTTCCAGTTGGGCACGTCCGGAAACCCGGTGCCGTACTTCACGTGGCCCGTGATGTGATCCCACTCCTCAATCTTGCAGAGCACGATCTCGGCCGGCGGCTGGGTCCCGTTGTGGATGGCGTTGAGGATCGCGTCAACGTGGTTTGGCTGGACCCCGTGCAGCATCAGCAGCGGACGCCCGGGCACCCACACGTTGACCAGCGGCTCTTCGGCGCAGAACCCGAAGCAGCCCACCGGTGCCAGCTGGATTGCGAGCCCGCGAACGTCAATCTGCGAGGAGAAGGCACTGTAGACAGCCTCGGCGCCGTTCCCGGACCCGCATGTCCCCATGCCCACGGCAATGCGCGGCTTGCTTGGCAGCAGCTTGGCCAGGCCGGCCTCGCGGACGGCAGCAAACGCCGCGATGTCGCCGATTCTCATCGTGTGCCGCCCTTGCGCAGTGTCTCAACTTCGCGGATCAGGACTTGTTCCTTGACGTGCCCGCGGATGGCGTGGTCCACCTCGACAACGGGCGCGAGCGCGCACTGGCCAAAGCAGGCGACGGTCCGGATGGTGAACCGCCGGTCCGGCGTGGTCATCGTGACCTTCCCGGCGGCGTCCACGGTTGCGCCCACCCCGAGCTGGAGCTTCACTCGCTCTAGGAGGGCTCGCGAGCCGCGGGTGTGGCAGGCGGTCCCGCGGCAGATCGCCACGGTGTGGACACCCTGTGGGTCAAGGTTGAAGAGCGTGAAGAACGTTGCCACGCTGTAGACCTGCGCCTGCGGGATGCCGGTCCGCATCGCCACGTACTCCAGCGTCTCCATCGGCAGGTACTTGTATCGGTTGGCGTCCTGAAGCTTCTCAAGGATGCCCAGCAGGGCGCCCGGGCGACCAGCGTGATCGCCGATGATCCGGTCGGTCAGGTCCTGGTCATCTACACGCGGCAGCGCCGTCACCACACCGGTGGTCATCGAAACCTCCATGAGGAGGCCGTGCCCGGCGGGTGGTCGCGATGAAAAGGCCCGCATGGACGCACGGCGACCTCCAGAGCATGGCACCGGGTCTTGTGCATCAGGTAGGGCTGTCTGTCGGCCGCGCAGCGCAGAAGTGTGGCCGCCAGCAGACCGGTCGGTGGTGCGCATCGGGCCACCCGGCCCGTGCGATCGTCAAACGCGTTGGTCCCAGACGGTGTGCCCGCACCACTGCCCTGACGGGGATCCGGGAACCAGGTCGCGGGTCCGACGGGTCGTCCGGCCCTATCGGCCGTGCCCGGGTGCCTCGTAGGCTGCGCGCGCAGCCCAGCAGGAGGTCGATCACGATGACAACGGTGGCCGACGCGGCCAAGGACTTTCTCGCCCAGCGCCGGATTGCGGTAGCTGGCGTGTCGCGCGAGGCGCAGGGACACGGCGGCAACTACATCTACGGGCGGCTCAAGTCGCGCGGCTACGAGGTGTTAGCGGTCAACCCCAACGCGGACACCGTTGCGGGCGACGCGTGCTACCGGACCCTCGAGGCCATTCCGGGCGGCGTTGACGCGGTGGTGATCGCCACAAACCCGTCGGCAACGGGCGCCGTCATCGCGGAGGCTGCACGCCTTGGCATCAAGCGCGCCTGGATGCACCGCTCGATGGGGGCCGGGAGCGTGGATGACGCGGCAGCGGCGACCGGACGGGCGGCGGGGATGACGGTCATCGCCGGATCCTGTCCGCTGATGTTTGACCCCGCGTCAGACTTCGGCCACAAGTGCATGCGCCTGTTCATGAGCGGCAAGCCCACGGTCTGAGTCGCGGCGGTGCCGCCGCCGCCGATACGATGTGGCTGATGGACAGCTCCCTCGGCGCTCTGTTGCTTGTGGTTGCGGCCGTGGCCGCCTTTGGCGTGCCGTATGTGGTGCGCGCCCCAGGGCGTACGCTGCGCCGCCGCTTCATCGCGCTGGGCAACGTGAAGGGCCGTCCGCGTCGAGAGATTGAGAAGACCGTGGGGCCGGCCTCGCAGGTCACGGAGCTGCCCGACGGCCGGACGCTGCTGCAGTGGCGCGCCACGGGGTACCACATCGCCCTGGTGTTTGGGAAGAACGGGCGATGCGATGGCGTCACCCATGAGAACGGGCGCCGCGTCCGCAGCACCGCCCAGCAGGCTGGCTAGCGGCTCACGACCCAACCTCGCACCCGCGCGAAATCGGCCGGACGGCCCTTGTCCTCGGTCGGCCGCAGGGCGATCCTCCAATTGGAGCGGACCCGCTGCGGTCCGCCGGAGGGTTTGCCATGACGCTGACCGTCGCTGCCTGCGCGGTTCCCGTCGCAACGTCCACGGAACTGTATTGCCGCGCGCTTGCGGTGTACGACCGGGTGCGCCTTGCAGGTGCGCGGTTTGACAGCCCAGATCTCGGGCTCGCCGTCAGTTGCCACCTTGGCCGAGCCCGGCTTGTTGGTCGGCTGGACGCCTTTCCATGGGCAGTGGACGCGGTCACGGCTGCCGTGGCCGAACAGATGCTCGGCGGTGCCCCTGTGAACGGGTCCTGCGAGGACACGGTTGACTGGCTCGCGTCCTTCCCCGCGCGCTTCCTGGCGCTGCTGGACCGCCGGGCCCGGCAGACAGCGCCGCTGGCCGGCGGTCGGCGCGCCTGGGACCGCGTCTCGATCCGCTGACGGCTGCCGCGGAGATCCGCTCACGCCGGACGCGGCCGCGCCGAGGCGCTGACGACCGGGGGGGTTGGGGTGGCCTACGGGGCTCGAACCCGTGACCTTCGGAGCCACAATCCGATGCTCTGCCGATTGAGCTAAGGCCACCACCGCGCGCCGCCCCGGTCCGTTTCAGCGGGGGTGCGTGACCAACCCCGGGACCAGCTTGGCTGCCGACATCGGCGGAACGTCCGGAAACGGGCGCCGATGCGGAGCAGTATCTTACCCGATAGCCACGGACCCGCTACCGCCACGTCAGAAGGTTCCTGCGCCATCCGTGGTACCCCGGGGGGGACACAGATGGGACCTCCGGGGTAGGCCATTGACCTGCGGCAGGAGGCATGATGGCGCTGGCTGGTTGAAGGACCAGCGTTTCACTGAGGCTCTCACCCGCATGATTTGGACGTCCCACCACGAGAAGGGGATCCGCGGCGCCAGCCGCCGCATCTCGGCGACAGCCATTCTCGTGTTCACGCTCCTCGCTGGCAGCCTTCTGAGCGCCGTCCCGGCGTTCGCATGGACCGTGAGCGCGTTCAGCTCCACGTCTGAGGCGTCGCTGATCCAGCAGCAGAACCAGGCGCGGGTGTCAGGTGGCCTCAGCGCCCTGACGTTGGACACTGACCTCCGGGTGATCGCCCGGTGGCGCGCCAAGGACATGGCGGACCGCAACTACCTCTCGCACACGATCCTTGGCACCACCCACAACGTGTTCTGGTACATGCAGTACCAGTACAGCTACTGCTTCAACGTCGCCGGCGAGAACATTGGCACGGTGACCTGGATTGGAGCCTCTGAGGCTGACGTCACAAACTGGATCTTCAACCAGTTCATGAACTCCACCGCCCACCGCCAGAACATCTTGGGGACAGGCTGGGACGTCGTCGCCGTTGGCGCCTACCGGACCGTCGGCGACAAGTATGTCTGGACTGCGCTGTTCTCCCAGAGCTGCAGCGTGACGCCGACGCCCACGCCCAAGCCGACACCAAAGCCCACGCCCAAGCCGACGGCCACGCCTGACCCGAATGCCACCCCGACACCCAGACCCACGGCTAAGCCCACGCCCAGACCCACGGTCAAGCCCACGCCGAAGCCGGTGACCACACCCAAGCCCGGCTCGACGCCAACCGCAACGCCGACAATGGGCGTCTCGCCGTCGCCCGAGCCGTCGCCCACGGACTCGCCCACGCCGTCGCCCACGGACTTGCCGTCGCCGTCGCTGCAGCCAACACCGGCCCCCACGCCCAGCCCGGCGCCCTGGGCGGGCGTCATCCCGCCTGGCCAATACCAGATCATGGATCCGCCGGCGGACGTGGATCTGGTTGACTCGCTCCTCCACGCGATCTTCGCCCAGTTCTTCGGCTGGTAGCCCCGTGGCCAACATCACCCACCCTGCACGTTGCTG
>CAIXZV010000307.1 GCA_903924005.1 uncultured Chloroflexota bacterium
CGCCTCCGTGGGTCTCTCGGAGCAGCAGTGCGAGGCACAGGGTCTGCCAATCAAGATTGGCAAGGTCCCGTTCCAGGCCGTGGGCAAGGCGATCATCGGCGGCGAGTACGAGGGGTTCGCCAAGATCATCGGCCACGCGGAGACCGACGAGACGCTCGGCGTCCACATCATCGGCCCGCACGCCACGGACCTGATCGCTGAGGCTTCGCTGGGGTTGTCGCTCGAGGCCACGCCCTGGGAGATCGGCGCCGCGACGCACGCCCACCCGACGCTCTCGGAGATCCTGGGCGAGGCCGCGATGGCGCTCGACGGCCGGTCAATCAACTTCTAGGTGGCCCGATGGTGATCCCGAAGGTGATCCGCAGGTGACGAGCGAACTGGCCGCCTCCGCGGGGCTGCAGGACGCAGATCTCGTTGCCATGTACCGGACGCTGGCGCTCGCACGGGCGCTCGATGAGCGGATGTGGGTGCTCAACCGCTCCGGCCGTGCGCCGTTTGTGATCAGCGGCCAGGGCCACGAGGGTGCCCAGGTGGGCATCGCGTGGCCGCTCCGGCGCGACCACGACTGGGTGGCGCCGTTCTACCGCTCCATCGCCACGTGTCTCACTGTGGGCATGACGCCACGCGAGCTGATGCTGGCCCAGTACGCAAAAGCGGACGATCCAAGCTCCGGCGGTCGGCAGATGCCCGGTCACTACGGCCACGTCGCGCGCCACGTCGTGTCCGTCTCGTCGCCTGTAGCCACCCAGATCCTGCACGCGGTGGGCATCGCGCTTGCCGCGAAGATCAGGGGTCTGGACCAGGTGGCGATGGCCATCATGGGCGAGGGGAGCTCAAACCAGGGCGACGTCCACGAGGCGCTCAACTTCGCCGGCATCCACAAGCTGCCCTTCGTGTTCATCGTGGAGAACAACGGGTACGCCATCAGCGTGCCGTGGGAGAAGGAGCTCTCCGTCCGCGACGTGGCAACGCGGGCCGCCGGCTACGGGATCCCCGGGGTCATCGTGGACGGCACCGACGTCCTTGCCTGCTATCGCGCGTCACGCGACGCCGTGGAGCGTGCCCGGAGCGGCGGGGGACCCACGCTGATCGAGGCCAAGGTGACGCGCCTCACGGGTCACAGTTCGGACGACCAGCAGACGAAGTACCGCTCTGAGGCAGATCTGGAAGAGGGGCGCGCCCACGATCCTTTGCCCATCTTCCGGGACCAACTCCGGTTCGCCGAGGTGCTGGACGCTGCGCGTGAAGCCGCCCTGGCGGCTGAGATCTCCTCGCTGGTGGAGGACGCGACAGCCTTTGCCGAAGCCGCCGCCGAGCCGGACCCTGCCACAGGCGTTGACCACGTTTACGCCGACCCGGCCGCCAACGAGCCGCCGCCGCCGTGGCAGCCCGCACGCGCCGCGCCCGCCGCTTCCGACGGTGCCCGCTGATGGCCATCCGCACGTTCATCGAGGCCATCCGCGAGGGCATGGCCGATGAGATGCGCCGGGACGGCTCCGTCATCGTGCTGGGTGAGGACGTGGGCAAGAAGGGCGGCGTCTTCCTGGCCACGGACGGCCTGTGGGCCGAGTTTGGCGACGACCGCGTCATCGACACGCCCCTGACGGAGTCGATGATCGTGGGCGCCTCGATTGGCGCGGCCCTCAACGGCCTGCGCCCCATCGCCGAGATCCAGTTTGCGGACTTCATCTTCCCGGCGTTCAACCAGATCCTGTCTGAGGCGGCTCGGATGCGGTACCGCACCGTTGGCGGCGCCACCGTGCCAATGGTGATCCGCGCCCCGTACGGTGGCGGCGTCCACGGCGCGCTCTACCACTCGCAGTCCATTGAGGCGTTCTTCGCCCATGTCCCGGGTCTCAAGGTGGTGATCCCGTCCACGCCGTACGACGCCAAGGGGCTCCTGCGCGCTGCCGTCCGCGACGAGGATCCGGTCATCTACCTCGAGCACAAGAAGATGTACCGCTCCGTTCGCGGCGAGGTGCCCGACGGCGAGTACACCGTGCCCCTGGGACGCGCCGTGGTCCGGCGCCCTGGCCGCCAGCTCACCGTGGTGGCGTACGGGCTGATGGTCCACTACGCCCTGGAGGCCGCCGAGCGGGTGGCGGGCGAGGGGATCGACTGCGAGGTTGTGGACCTGCGGACGCTGCGGCCGCTTGACCGCGACACCCTTCTCACGTCCGTGCGCAAGACCGGCAAATGCCTCGTGGCATACGAGGACAACCGGTTCATGGGGTACGGCGCTGAGATCGCCGCGATTGTCGCCGAGGAGGCGTTTGACTACCTCGACGGCCCCGTCTCGCGCATCGCCGGCCCAGACACGCCCGCCATGCCGTACAACCACATCCTCGAGGAGTGGTTCATGCTGAGCCCCGCCAAGATCGCGGACGCCATCCGCAAGCTCGCAGCCTACTGACGCGGCGCTGGGAGGCCGAATGACGCCCGTGTATGCATTCGACGCCATTCCGGTTGGTGCTCTCTGGGTGCTGATGATCGTGGGCGCCATCGGCGTCTACGAGGCGGGCTTCCGCGTTGGCCGCTGGTGGCAGGAGCGCACGCCGGACGAGAAGGAGGGCTCCACCGCGCTGATGGTGGGCTCGCTACTGGCAACCCTTGGGTTTCTGCTGGCGGTCACCATGGGCATGGCCTCGGGCCGCTACGACGACCGGCGCTCGCTGGTGCTTGCAGAGGCAAACGCCATCGGCACCACGTACCTGCGCGCGGGCTACCTGCCGGATCCCCAGGGAAGTGAGATCCGCAACCTGCTCCGCGAGTACGTGCCCCTGCGGATCAACGTGCCTGAGCTTGCCCAGGTCCAGGCGAACAATGTGCGCTCCGTGGCCATCCAGAACCAGATCTGGTCACGTGCCGAGGGGCTGGCAAAGGCGCACCCGGACTGGGATGTTGTGGGCTTGTTTATCGAGTCGCTCAACGAGATGATCGATGTCCAGAACTCGCGGGCGGTTGCGGGGATCTACACGCGCGTGCCGGATCTCGTCTTGTGGGAGCTGATGGGCGGCGGCGCGCTGACGCTGCTGATGGTGGGCTACAACGCCGGACTCACACGCAAGCGCTCGCTTGCGGGAGCGGTGATCCTTGTGATCGTCATGTCGGCCGTGATCACGCTGGTGGTTGACCTTGACCGCCCGCGCGACGGCTTCGTGACCGTGAGCCAGCAGGCGCTGATTGATCTGGCGCAGCAGCTTGGACCGCCCCTGCCGTGAGCGCCGCGGCGGCGCGGGCGGTGCTGCTGACGGTCGCGTCGGTGGAGTACACGGTGCCGGCAGCAGCCTGATGCCGCTACTCGCTGGGACCGCTGGCTGCGCAGGTAGGGCAGTAGGTGTGGCTGAGGGCGATCGCGTCCGTATGGGCGATGTACTCGCGCATCGTCACCCAGTGGCGGTCGTCATCGTCCCGAACGCGGCCACACGCCATGCAGATGGGCAGGATGCCCTGGACCTTGCGGAGCAACAGCCGCGCTGAACGTACTTCGTCGAGGGCTGCCTTGAGCTCCGTGGTCTTGGTCTCGAGACTCCGCTGCGTCTCAACCAGGTCGCGGACCAGCGCAAGCAATCCTTCGTTGACGCGGTCTGCTTCGGCGGTTGTGGGCTCGATCACCACAACGACCTCGCCCCCCACGCGCCCAACGCGAGCGGCACGGTCAACGGGGACCATCTCCTCGTCCTGCGCGAAGCCGAGAAACGTGTCGGACCACGAGGGCCGCGCACCCGTCACGAGCTTGCGGACCAGAGCCCGCTGTGCGTCGGCCACAAGCGACTCGAGTGGCAGACCCACGACAGCCCCCCCGGCCAGCCGTTCGAAGGCGGCGTTTGCGGCCAAGATTCTTCCTTGCATGTCAAGACGCGCCACTCCAACGCTTCGCGCAGCTGAAGCGGTCTCGAATTGCCGCAGATCTGGAAGCGCTAGATCGCGCGGCCGAACGTCGGCATCGGTGTTCGTGTCCTCCGCCACAAGGCCCCGCTCGAGCATGGGGCGCAACAGCTCCAGCGCCTGAGGCGCATTGCTGGCGTACAGGTCCGCTCCAACCCGCTTTGCCAGGTCCTCGTTGCCCAGATAGGCCGCGCCCCCAAGCAGGACAACCGGTGGGTCGGGAAGCGCATGCAGCTTTGCGGCGATTGAGCGAGTGTCCCGGAGGTGTGTGGTCAATGCGGTTGAGAGACCCACAACATCGGGGCGCCGTCGCGCAACCAGCTCAACCAGGTCGTCTTCGGGCACCGAGGAGCCCAGGTTCAGCACCCGCCATCCGTCGGCCGAGAGCACATCGGCGAGCATCCGCAGCCCGAGTCCGTGCAGTTCGCCGGGTGTGCCAGCCAGCAGGATGAGCGACGAGCTTGATGCGTGGACCGGCAAGAGCGGCGCAAGCCAGGCGAGTTGCGCCTCAGTCATGGCGCTTGCGAGATGCTCTTGCGCAACGGTCAGCAAACCCTCTTGCCACAGATCGCCAATGCTCTCCATCGCGCGCGTCAGGACGTCCTCCAAGATGGCAGCAACGGAGTGGCCCTGGTTGAGGAGGTCTTCGAGCACGAAACGTGCCTTGCGGGGGCTGCCGGCAACAAGCGTGGCGAGATACGGCTCGTGCGGCAGCGACCCTAGCCCCGGCGTGTGGGGCGTCGAACCGTTCACGACATCGCCGGCAGCCGCGGGATCACGTCACCAACGACGCGGGCGGCGTCCGCCTCGGACAGCAGGCCCTGTTCAACGGCAACAAGCTGGACCAGCTCCAGCGTGTGCACAAACCAGGCGTGGGGGAACCCGCGACTGGTGAGCACGGAGTGAAGCCAGAGGGCATTGCGCTCAAACAGCTCGGGCGTGTCAAACGCCACCGCATCCACGGCCCACGCAAAGATGTAGGCGTGGTCGTGCTCAGCGTACTCACGGCCACGCGCCCCGTATCGCTCCGCGATCTCGGGGATCTCCGCATAGAAGCGGTCTGTGGCGATGGCGGCGGCCGCGACGTGTTCAGGACGCAGCGACACGTCCAGCGTGGGTACTGGTTCAGTCACAGATGCCAGAGCCTCCCCGCACCGGCGTAGACGCACCGTGTCGCAGCGGTGGACCGCGGTGGCAGACGTCGCTGACTCACAGGTTATCGCGGCTGCGCAACGGGGACCATCGCCGACGAGACAGACGCGCTCCCGCCGGCTCCGGGCGCACGGTCGCGCGGGATGCGCAACACTAGGACCGCTGCTCGCCCGTGCCCCACCCCGCGAGCGCCAATTGGAGGACCCAGCCCAGTGGCCAAGGTGACGATGCCCCAGCTCGGCGAGAGCGTGGCCGAGGGCACGATCGGGCGCTGGCTCAAGCAGCCCGGTGACACAGTCGCCAAGTACGAGCCGCTGCTCGAGGTCACCACCGACAAGGTGAACGCCGAGGTGCCGTCGCCGTTCGCCGGTGTGCTGCGCGAGATCCTTGTGCCCGAAGGCGCCACGGTGCCCAACAACACGGAGATCGCGGTCATCGACACGGCTGACGACGCCGCCGAGGCTGCAGCGCCTGCACTGGCCGCGACGCCGCCACTGGCCGCAGCGCTGGCACCGGCCGCGACCGCCGCACCGGTCCTCACGGCCGCAGTCACGGGGAGCATCTCCATTCCGGCGGCACACGGTGACCCCAACGCCCGCATGACGCCCGCCGTGCGGCGCCTCCTGCGCGAGCACGGTCTCGCGCCTGAGCAGGTGCCGGGAACCGGCGGCGGCGGCCGGATCACGCGCGAGGACGTCCTGGCGGTCGTCGATGCTCCCCCCGCAGGTGCGCCGGTACCGGCGGCTGCGCTCGCCTCGGCTCCTTCCGCCCCGATGGCGCCCCGCCAGGCGGCAACGCTGCCCGAGGGCGCTTCCATCGCGTTTCCTGCCGGCGCGGACGAGGTCCTCCTCCCCATGTCGCAGATGCGCAAGGGGATCGCCGCCCAGATGACGCGGGCCCTCGCCGCGCCGCACGCCTACGTCCAGATGGAAATCGACGTCACGCGGCTCGTTGCGCTCCGTGAGCGGGCCAAGGGTGGCTATCAATCGAAGGAGGGGATCGGCCTCTCATTCGTGCCCTTCGTGGTCAAAGCCGCGGCCGAAGCGCTCAAGCGCAACCCCACGTTCAACGCCCACTGGACCGACCAGGGGGTCCTCGCCAAGCGGCGGATCAACATCGGGGTTGCCGTGGCGATGGGCGACGGCCTCATCGTCCCGGTCATCCGAGACGCGGACGCCCTCAGCATCCACGGCCTCAACCGGGCCATCGCGGACGTCGCGGGTCGCGCCCGTGCGGGCAAGCTCAAGCTTGACGACTTCGGCGGCGGCACGTTCACCGTGGACAACACCGGTTACTTGGGCACCAACCTCGTCATGCCCATCCTCAACGTGCCCGAGGTGGGCATCGTGACGATGGAGGCCATCACCAAGCGACCGGTTGTGGTGAGCACGCCGGACGGGGACGTCATCGCCATCCGGCCAATCATGAACATGGTGCTGGGTCTGGACCACCGCGCAAACGACGGCGCCGGCGGCGCGTCGCTCCTGCGCGATATCAAGGCCTGGCTTGAGGGCGTTGGCCCCGAGACCTCGATCTACTAGCCCGATGGCCCGCGACCTGCCTGTGCTTGACCTATCCGGCAGCGGCGCCGGGCCGGTTGGGCACGCCCCCTCACTGCCGGACACGATTGCAATGGGCGGCATGGGTGCGCCCGCCACCGGGCCTATGCGTCGCCACCCGGACTGGATCCGCGCAAGGATGCCCTC
>CAIXZV010000308.1 GCA_903924005.1 uncultured Chloroflexota bacterium
GGACGATGGACCCGGTGAGCGAGATCATCCTCACCATCCTCACGCAGAACACTGCGGACACCAATGCCGAGAAGGCGTACGAGGCGCTGCGCCGGGCGTACCCCTCAGACCTGGCGCCGGAAGTCCATACACCCGGCATCGGCTGGGGCGGGACGGGGCTCCCGGATGCCGCGCCGCCGGACTGGACGCTCGTGGAGAACGCGCCGCTGCCAGAACTCATCGACGTCATTCGCCCCGGCGGTCTTGCCCCGCAGAAGGCGCCCCGTCTGCAGGCCACGCTGCGGCGCATCCGCGAGGAGCGCGGCTCCTACAACCTGGAGTTCCTCGGCGACATGCCGCCGCTCGAGGCGCGGGACTGGCTCACCTCCATCGACGGCATCGGCAAGAAGACTGCATCCATCGTGCTGGCGTTCTGCTTTGGCGCCCCGGTGATGGCTGTGGACCGTCACGTGGAGCGCGTGAGCAAGCGCATCGGGCTGATCCCCGAGAAGGCCACGGCGGACCAGGCACACGACATGTACCTGGAGCTCGTGGAGCCGGAGCGGATGTACGCCGCGCACGTGCTGCTGATCCACCACGGCCGTGCCATCTGCCACGCCCAGCGTCCGGAACACGACATCTGCCCTGTCCGTGACCGGTGCCGGATGGTGTCAGCCAAGGCGCCGTAGGCAGCCACGGCATCGCGGTACCCGCATAGGGGGGGTGCCTCGGAGCGTCCGCTCTCGCACAATCAGCGGCCTGATTGCCAACCACCCCGGCCCACCGCCAGAGATGACAACCCCCATGCGCACCCTCCTTCGAGCCCCGCTGACCGCAGCCGCGCTTGCGGCCGTCCTGGCAACGTCCTCGATCGCGGCGACTCCGCCGGCGACACCGGCGGTGAACACCTGGTCCGCCGTAGGCCCGTCCACGCCCGCGATGCTCAAGGCAGGCAACGCGGACGGGATCTGGAACAGCAAGATCGGCCCCGATGGGCGCCTGTACATCTTCGGTGCCTTCGTCAACGTCGGCGGGGACGAGACGGCGGACTACCTTGCGGTCTATGACCCGGCAACGCAGGGTTGGGTTGGCCTTGGCTCCAACGGCGCGGGCAACGGCGCGCTCAACGGCCCGGTCCTGGACGTCGCGTGGATCGGGAGCACGCTCTACGCCGGAGGCGGCTTCACCAACGCGGCGGGCAACGCGGACGCAGACTTCCTGGCAGCCTGGAACGGGTCGTCGTGGACGGCCAAGGGTTCCACCCTCGGCGCCCCGGCGCTCAACGGTCCGGTCAGGTCGCTAGACACCCAAGACGGGAAGCTCTACGTGGCCGGCCAGTTCACCAATGCCGGGGCCGTGGCAGAGGCGGACCGCCTTGCGGTCTATGACGGGTATGCCTGGTCTGCCTTGGGCAATGCTGGCGCAGGCGTTGGCGCGCTGAGCAGCTTTGTCTACAAGGTGGATGCCCTCGCGGATGGCCGGGTCTTCGTTGGTGGAATGTTCCTCAACGCCGGCAACACGGCCACGGCGGACTACATGGCGTACTGGAACGGCGCCACGTGGAACCCGGTGGGTGACGGCCTTGCCACGGACGGCGCGCTCGCGGGGACCGTCGTGGACTTTGCGATCAGCGGGGCGACGGTCTACGCCGTGGGCTCCTTCGCCAACGCGCAGGGCAACGCAGCGGCAGACAAGATCGCGATGTGGAACGGCGCGACATGGACGAACCTGGGCAGCGCCGCCGGCGACGGGGTCTTCGCGGGTGCGTCGGAGATCGACAACGTCCAACTCTACGGATCCAACATCATCGTGTCCGGTGCCTTCACAAACGCTGGTGGCAACCCCAACCTGGACGGCGTGGCCGTCTGGAACGGGACCAGGTGGATGGCGCTGGGGACGCCCGACCCAGGCTCAGCCGGCGTGCAGGGCATGGGCCTGCTGCTCTCAGGCCGCACGCTCTACTTCTCCGGTTTCTTTGGCAGCGTCGGCGGCGTGGCCAACACCCTGTGCTACGGCGCCTTTGGCCTGCCGGCGGCACCCTCCGTCCCGCGCGCCCTCAAGGCGACTGCCGGTTCGAGGAAGGTGACGCTGGCCTGGGCCGCCCCAACCACCGCCAACGGTGCTGCCGTCATCGACTACGTGGTCCAGTACCGCAAGGTGGGCACGACGCTGTGGAAGACCTTTGCCGACGGCGTCAAGACCACCCGAACCGCCGTGGTCACGGGGCTCACGAAGGGCGCAAACTACCAGTTCCGCGTGCTGGCCAAGAATGACTGGGGCACGGGGAGCAGCTCCGCAATTGTGGTGAAGAAGGCAGGGTGACCATGGTTGATCCTCAGGGCGCGTCAGGGCAGCGCACACCGCTGATCCTTGACGTTGACACGGGGATCGACGACGCCCTCGCCCTCCTGTACGCCTGTGCCAGCGCGGACGCCGAGCTTGTGGCGGTCACGGCACTCGCGGGCAACGCAACCGCCGACAACACGGAGCGGAACACCCGCGCTGTGCTGGAGGCGGCCGGGCGGGGCGATATCGATGTGGCTGTGGGGCGGACGATGCCGCTGCTGCGGGCCCTGGAGATCACGCCCGAGACGCACGGGCCGCGCGGCTTGGGCTACGCGGACCCGCCGGAGCCACGCCGCCCGCGCTCAAGCGCCTACGCACCCCAAGTCATCGTGGACGCCGCCCGCGCAAGGCCCGGCGAGATCACGCTTGTCACGCTTGGCCCGCTGACCAACTTGGCGGTGGCGGTCCTGATGGAGCCGGCGCTGCCGAGGCTGCTCCGCCGCTGGATCGCCATGGGCGGCGCGTTCCGCGTGCCGGGCAACACCACGCCCGTGGCTGAGTGGAATATCCATTGCGACCCGGAGGCTGCCCGCATCGCCCTGCGCGCCTGGACCGCGGCCATCGAGGCGGACGCAACCACGCCCCGCGCGCTGCTGATGGGCCTGGATGTCACGGAGCGCGCCCAACTGTTGCCCGCGCACCTCGACGCGCTGGCTGCCCGCGCCGGCGACGCGGCGAACGGCCCGATGCTGACGCTCCTGGGCGATGCGCTGCGGTTCTACTTTGCGTTCCACGCCAAGTACGACGGCTTCTACGGGGCGCACATCCACGACCCGCTTGTCGTGGCGGCGGCGCTGGACCCGAGTCTCGTCCGCACGGAGGCAGCCGCTGTTGACGTAGACGCGTCCGGCGGACCCGGCGATGGCCAGACCATCGCGGACTGGCGCCACGTGAGCGGGGCGGTTGCCAACGCGGACGTCGCGGTGGAGGCGGATGCCCAGGCCTTCATCGAGCGGCTCGTCGAGCGCGTCGGCGCCCTTGCCGTGGCTCGCGCCGCTGTCTGATCATCCGGCTCCTGCGCACGGGGTGCTGCCCCGTGGCGAACGGCCCCCAAAGGTGCCCGCCGCCGGGGCGGGGTTTCGGGACGTTCGGCCGATCCGGCGCCGGGCGATCGGCAGCACGATGGAGGCTGATCGGAGGTTCCCCGATGCGACTCCTGCTCGCTGTTGACGGCTCGGTCTCAAGTGACCGCGCCACCGCTCTTGTGGCCGGGCTCTCGTTGCCCGCTGATTCCCTGGTCCGCATCGTCGCGGTCCAGCAGCCCTATGCCGACGCCCTGGCGCTCTCCTGGGCGTCCATCGGCGATGCCGCCGCCCCCAGCCTCGAGGAGGATGCCGAGGCGCGCCACCTGCGTGAAGCCATCGAGCGGGCGGAGACGTCCCTGCGGCCAGTCAAGGTGGAGGGCTTCCTGCTTCATGGCCGGCCGGCGTCGGCCATCGTGGACGAGGCTGTCTCCATGGGTGCCGACCTCGTGGTCATCGGCAGCCGCGGTCACGGCACCATCGCCACCATGCTGCTTGGCAGCACGGCCGCGGAGGTTGTGGACCACGCGCCGTGTCCGGTGCTGGTCGCCCGCTCGCCGCAGATTGGCAAACTCGTCTTTGCTGATGACGGCTCCAAGTCGGCCAGCGAGGCCGAAACGGTCTTCACGAGGTGGCCGCTGTTTGCGGGCCACGACGTGGAGGTGGTGACCGTTGCCGAGACGGCTGTCCCAGTGGCCGCCGGGTTTACACC
>CAIXZV010000309.1 GCA_903924005.1 uncultured Chloroflexota bacterium
GCAGCTCCCTCTTGGCGTGACCAAAGAGGCGGTCATCGCCGGCCTGCGCGCCAAGGGGCAGGGCAACTTCGCCGACATGCTGTCCGGGATGAACGTCACGCCGGGTGTCGGGGTTGATTTCAACGCCCTCGGGATGATCCTCGCGGCCGTCGCCGGGATCTACCTGCTGAGCGCCGTCTTTGGCTGGGCCCAGAGCTACATCATGGCCGGCGTCACCCAGCGAACCGTCTACACGCTGCGCGGCCGCGTTGACCAGAAGCTTGGCCGGCTGCCGCTGGCCTATTTTGACCGAGAGTCCCGCGGCGACATCCTCTCGCGGGTTACCAACGACATCGACAACATCAGCCAGACGCTCCAGCAGAGCCTCACCCAGCTGATCACCTCACTGCTGACCGTCATCGGCGTCATGGTGATGATGCTCACGATCAGCCCCCTCCTGGCTGCCGTCTCCATCCTGGTGGTGCCCGCGTCGCTGGTGGTCACGATCTTAATCGCCAAGCGGTCGCAGAAACAGTTCAAGGCGCAGTGGGAGCGGACCGGCAACCTCAACGGCCACATCGAGGAGATGCACTCCGGTCATGCCGTGGTGAAGCTCTTTGGCCGGCAAAAGGAGGCGATCGAGGAGTTTGACCGCCAGAACGAGGAGCTCTACCAGGCCAGCTACAAGGCCCAGTTCATCTCCGGGCTGATCCAGCCGGCCATGTCGTTCATCTCCAACCTCGCGTATGTGGCCATCTGCGTCATCGGCGGCATCCGCGTGGCGTCCGGGCAGATGAGCCTGGGCGACGTGCAGGCGTTTATCCAGTACTCGCGCCAGTTCACCATGCCGATCATTCAGGCAGCGTCCATCGCCAACGTGCTGCAGTCAGCCGTGGCGTCGGCCGAGCGGGTGTTTGAGCTGCTGGACGAGGCCGAGGAGATCCCTGACCCCGTTGCCCCCGCCGTCCTGGCGGAGCCCGCCGCGGGCCGAGTGACCTTTGAGAACGTCTCGTTCCGCTACGCGCCCGACAAGCCCCTGATCGACGACCTGTCGCTCACCGTGGAGCCGGGCCAGATCGTGGCCATCGTGGGACCCACAGGCGCAGGCAAGACCACGCTTGTCAACCTGCTGATGCGGTTCTACGACGTGGACGGCGGCCGGATCACGGTTGATGGTGTGGACACCCGCACGATCACCCGCGACAACCTGCGCCGAACCTTCGGGATGGTCCTCCAGGACGCCTGGCTGTTCAAGGGCACGATTCGCGAAAACGTCCTGTACGGCGCCGAGGGCACCGTGCCCGACGAGCGGTTCCACGATGCGGTTGACGCAGCGCACGTAGACCACTTTGTGAAGACCCTGCCCGACGGCTACGAGACGGTGCTCGACGACGACGCCACCAACACGTCAGCCGGCGAGAAGCAGCTGCTCACGATTGCCCGCGCGTTCCTGGCAGACCCGCCCATCCTCATCCTCGACGAGGCCACCTCGTCGGTGGACACGCGGACCGAGGTGCTGATCCAGCGCGCGATGGCGCGGCTGATGCAGGGCCGAACCTCCTTTGTGATTGCGCACCGGCTGTCCACCATCCGCGATGCGGACGTCATCCTCGTGATGCAGCAGGGCACAATCGTGGAGCAGGGCTCGCATGCCGAGCTGCTGGCGAAGCGCGGGTTCTACTACGAGCTCTACGCCTCGCAGTTTGATGAGGCAATCGACGCGGAGGCCACAGGCCAGCGCGTCGCCTAATGACCTAGGTACAGACGGCATGACAACGCGGGACGGTTTGGCCGCTTGGCCTCTTGACCGGGCCAGACCCCCCGTTTAGGGAAGGCCGTTTGACTCTGGCAAGCATGACGTCCGGGAAAGGACCATGCTAGTACTGCCCGAAGGCATCGGGCTCGGTGCTGCCCCAGCCTTCGCAGGCTGGCTGGGGTATGCAGGTAAACCGGGCCAGGTGCTTGCCCCGTTGCTCCACGGGGCTGTTCTCGGGCGCCGGGAGCGGGCATTGTCTCCAGGCAGAACTCCCGCCCCACCGGCAGACGGCACCTGCGTCTCGGGAATGGCGGACCTACGAGGACCCACTGCATGCACCAGCAGCGACACAAGTTCCTAGTTCGCCTCGGCTCTGGCGTCACCGCCGCAGCCATGTTGGCCACGTTCGCAGGGCCCGTCACGGCTGTTGCGGCATCCGCGGCAGATGACGCGGTCCTTGCCCAGGTTGGCGGCGTGGCCGTCACCGGCAATGTTCTTGCCAACGATCTTGGCAGCCCCCTGACAATCACCGCCATCGATCCGCTGGCGCCCGGCGCCGGCACGCTTGTGATCAGCCTGGCCACCGGCGACTACACGTATACGCCGCCGGCTGTCTGGTATGGCCACCAGACCCTCAACTACACCATCAGCGACGGGGCGAACACGTCGGGTGCCGTGATCACCATCACGGTGAACGCGCCGCCCACGGCCAGCCTTCACAATCTCACCACCACGGAGAACGTGGCCCTCGACGTGTCGAGCGCGACGCTGCGGACCCGCTCGAGCGATCCGGACGGCAACACGCTCACCGTGAGCGGCGTCAGCAACGCGCTGCGCGGTGCCGTGGTATACGCCGCCAGCGTCGCCACCTTCACCCCCGCGGCCGACACCTGCGGGCTTGCCGCCGGCGGCTTCGACTACACACTGTCTGACGGCCACGGCGGCTCTGCCACGGCCCATGTCGTTGTGAACATCACCTGCACGAACTCCACGCCTGTTCTCGTCGCCGACGTGGGCGCCATGAACGAGAACGACGGGGCCAAGCTCTTCGACGTCCTCGTCAACGACCACGATCCGGACGTCAACGAGACGCTCACGATCACCAACCTCAACCTGTTCTGGCCCTACAGCGGCTCCGTCGCCATCGTGGGCAACGAAGTCCAGTTCACGCCGTCCACCCTGTGGTACGGCGACGCAGTCATCACCTACACCGTCAGCGACGGCGTCCGGACCGCGCAGACCACGCTGACCGTCACCGTCACCAAGGACACAGTTGCACCGGTCGTGACCGTCCCAACCGTGACCTGGGGTGTCGGCAAGGTCGCCCAGAACGTGCCGCTTGCGGTGTCCTGGACGTCCTCAGACACCTGGACCGGCGTCCAGACCAACGAGGCGCAGGTCAAGATTGGCGCCCTGGACTGGGCCCCGCTCTACAGCGGCCCGGCCAGCACGTTCACCACAACCTACGTCTTCGGGACCGCCTTCCAATTGCGTGTCCGGGCCACGGACAACGAGAACAACGTCTCTGACTGGGCCACCTCGGCGGTGTTCACCGCCGCTGACTTCCAGACCGGAGCCAAGCAGCTCGTCTACAGCGGAACCTGGCGCTTTGTCACCACCACCACTGGCTCCGGGACCGGGTATCGCTACGCACCGTACAAGGGCGGCGCGGTCTCGATGAAGTTCTCGGGCCGCAGCATCGCCTGGGTCGCTCCCACCAACAAGTATTCGGGCTGGACCAAGGTCTATGTGGACGGCAAGTATGTCGCCCGCATCAACCTGTACAGCGCAGCCACGACGGCTGGAAAGATCGCCTTCACGAAGACCTGGGCCACGGTTGGCACCCACACCATCAAGCTCGTCAACGATCAGGTGGGTCACCGATCCAACCTGGACGCATTCGTCACCCTGAAGTAGCCACAGGCTCACGTAGCCACCGGGCGCTGACGC
>CAIXZV010000310.1 GCA_903924005.1 uncultured Chloroflexota bacterium
CCGCGTCAGCGCCACTCACTCGCTTCGCTTCCCCGCGACGGCGCCGCTGCCCTGCCGGCGGCGCCGTTGCATTTAAGAGCGCCTAAGGGCGCCGCTGTCGTGGGGCGAACGTAGTGCAGGGCGCAGGCTGGAACTGGGCCCCAGGGGCCGAGTGGGACCGCCGCGCGGGACCGCCGAGCAAGCCTCAGCCCGCGAGCAGGCGCTCCACGATGGCGAGGATCTCGTCGCCGTAGCGATCAAGCTTGTCCGGGCCAATGCCGGGGATGCGGCGCAGAGCGGGCCTGGTCCGCGGCCGAGACTCAGCGATCAGCGCAAGCGTGTTGTCGTGCGCGATGACGTACGGCGGCACCGCCGCGAGGCGCGCCTGCTCCGTGCGCCAAACGCGCAGCGCCTCAAACAGCGGATCACCGCTGGCACCGGGCCGCGGCGCTCGATCAGCCGCTGGGTGCATCGGGGAGCCGGTGAGGATGGTCACGCGGTTTGATCTGGGCGGCCGCAGATCATCAAGGAAACGGCTTGCCTCACGCCGTGCCACACGGCCCCGCACGTCACGCTGGAGCGCCCACGACAGGAGCAGGTGCTCCCGGGCCCTGGTCATGCCCACATAGAGCAGCCGACGCTCTTCTGCAACCGCCTCCGGGTCCTCTGACGACACGGCCTGGCGAATGGGGAGGTTCCCCTCTTCCAGCGATGGCAGGGCCACAGCGTCCCACTCCAGACCCTTGGCACGGTGCAGCGTCAGGAGGTTCACACCATCCGCGGAGCCCTCACGCTCGTGGGTTGCGCGCGCCTCAAGCGCCGCAAGCAGCCCCGATGCGGTGAGCGTTGCGTCGGCCGCGGCAAGACTCTCTACGATGGCCAGCAGCGTCTCAAGCGACGCCTGCTGCTCGCGGGCCTCCTGGCCTGAACCCGCCTCCTCGTCCTCGGCCGCCTCGTCAAACCCCAGCACCTCGTGCCACAGGGCGCGGACACGTCCGGCGAGCCCGGCGCCGGTCACTGCCGCGTCGGGCGAAGCGCTTGCTGCAAGCTTGCGCAGCTCCAGCACCGCAGTCCGCACCTCGGGCCGGGCGTAGAACTGCAGACCACGCACCTGGTAGGCAATCCCAGCCCGGGTCAGGGCCTCCTCAATGGGCGGCAGCTGCGCGTTCATCCGAACCAGGACCGCAACCTCGCCGGGCTTTGTGCCGTCCGCCAGACGCTGGGTGATCCAGGCGCAGAGCGCGGCAAGCTCCACCACGTCGTTGGTGTGCTTTGCAGTCACCGGGTCTGGTCCGTCAGGCCGTGTGGGCACAAGCTGCTTTGTGCGGCCTTCCGCGGCGATCAGCCGGTTGGCCAGCGCAAGGACTTGTGGTGAGGAGCGGTAGTTGCGCACAAGCGAGAGCTGCAGCGCACCCGGCCAGCGCGTGGCGAAGGACCGCAGGTACACAGACGATGCGCCGGTAAACGCGTAGATGGTCTGGTCTTCGTCACCCACGACGCACAGGTCTCGACGATCCCCCATCCAGAGCTCCAGGAGGCGCTCCTGCAGCGGGTTGGTGTCCTGATACTCGTCCACGCTGATCCAGGACTTGCGGGCGCGCACGGTTTCTGCGGCCACTGCATCGTCTTCCAGCAGCCGGACGGTTTCGAGGAGCAGATCCTCAAAGTCCAGCCGATGCGCCTTGACCTTGAGGCGCTCGTACTGATCAAACACCCTGGCCAGCAGATCGCCGGGGATGGGCGGCTCCCGGTGCGCGGCCGCTGCCTCACGCTCATAGTCGCGCGGGGCGATGCTGCGGACCTTCGCCCACTCAATCTCGTCGGCGAGATCCTTGGCCGGCCGGAACTTGTAGTTGCCGGGGAGATGGCGCGCCAGCGGGGTAACGAGGGGCAGCTTGGAGGGCAGCAGGGCCGGTAGCGCCTCCCCGTCGTGACGAGACGGCCAGAAGTGGCGAAGCTGGCTCAAGGCTTGGGCGTGGAACGTCCTGGCAGTCACGCCCGGAAGACCCAGAAGCCGCAGCCGCTCCCCCATCTCGCCCGCAGCCTTGTCCGTGAACGTGACCACCAGCGCCTGGTCTTGCGGAACCACGCCCGTGGCAATGGCGTAGGCGGTCCGGCGCGAGATCACCCGCGTCTTGCCGGAGCCTGCACCCGCGAGAATCACCACCGGTCCGCGCACGGCGAGCACAGCCAAGCGCTGCTCCGCATCAAGGTCAGCGAGCAGGTCTTCCCGAGGATCCTCAGGGTGGAGTGACGGCATCAACACGAGGCTAGCAGGCGCCACTTACGTCGGACACCTCCGACTGGCCCCATTGCGCTGATTCGCCTCAATCTGCAGCCGCTGCCTGGGTCAAACGGGCCATCTCGTCCTCCGCCAGGACCAGATCGGCCGCTGCGGCGTTTGCCTCAAGCTGCTCGATCGTCCGGGCGCCGGGGATTGCCACGGTGTTCGGGTGGCCCAGCACCCATGCCAGCGCAACCTGCGTCCACGAGGCGCTGTTGGCGCGAGCGATGTCGCCCAGCACGGCGCGCACCGCGGTGAGACGCCGGGCCTCTGCACCGTCGGGCCGCATGTAGCGGCGCATCCCTTTGGTTTGCGCGTCGCCAAACGGGTTGCGGCCCTCCGAGAGCAGCCCCTGTCCCAGCGGCGAGTACGCCACCACCAGCCGATCATGGGCCGCAGCCCACGGCACCAACTCCTGCGCCGGGGCCGGCGCAATCAGCGAGAAGCGCACCTGGTTGGCCACCACCGGCGCACGCAGCGCCCGCTCGGCCCGCTGCCAGTCATCAAGCGAGTAGTTGCTCACCGCCACACGCTTCACAAGACCCTGCGCCAGCAGCGGGCGAACAGACTGCATCACCCGCCGAGCCGACACGAGCGGGTTTGGCCAGTGCGCGTAGTAGAGGTCCAGCGCGTCCGTCTGCAGACGGCATCGGCTCCCGGCGCATTGCCAGGCCAACACCTGCTCGGCAGGAGCAATGGGCATGAATTTCGTGGCCACGGTGATTGCGGCACGCTCGTGCGCAGGCAGCGCCAACGTGGGGTCCGTCAGCGTGTTGCCGATGATCCGCTCGCTCTTGGCCGGGCCATAGAACTCGGCCGTGTCAATCATCGTGATGCCCAGCTCAAGCGCCCGGCGGATCAGGGCGGGCGCCACATCGGTGGCGTACGCCTCGCCGTAGCCCCATTCGCGGGACCCAAACTGCCACGTGCCAATCCCAATCCGCGAGACGCGGAGCCCGTTCGCCTCGATGTAGCGCATAGGTCCAGTGTATGGCCCATCCCCAACCCGCTCGCGCGCGGTGGCCGCGGCTGGGGGGTGTTGTTCCGGTGCGGGTTCCGGGTAGTTCCAACGAAGCGGAATGAGATGTGGACAACCGCCCTGCCAGACAGCGTCGTCCACATCGGCTTCGACAGGTCACTCCGCTTGCCTTGAACCATCCCGATCCCGCCCGGGCGGGATTTGACGCGCCTGAGCTTGCCTCATGACAGTTGTCATGTAGACTGTATCGATGAGCGAAGAGCAGACAGGCGACAACGCCGATTACACGCTGCAGGCGATTGCCGCGGCGTCCGGTCTGCCGGTTCGGACCCTGCGGTTCTATCTGGCGCAGGGGCTGCTGCCGTCACCGGTTCGCCAGGGCCAACACACGAGGTATCCCGCAAGCACCCTGCATCGCCTCACCCTGCTCCGCCGGCTTCGGGCGGCCAATCTCCCGCTGGCCGACATCCGGGATCGGCTGGCGGCAATGTCGGATGCGGATGTCCAGCTCGCACTCGGCGTGGCTCGGCCGCCCACACGGATGGTGGGGCCACTGGGTGCGGAGTCTGCACCGGACCTTGCCCTGGGCTGGACGGACGAGGATGCGCCAGACGTCATCGCCACCGCCATCACAAACGGCCCGGCCGCGCCCCAGCGGAGTCAGTGGGAGCGGATTGTGCTTGAACCCGGTATCGAACTCACCGTCCAGCGCCCCCTCACGCGGCTGGCCGCAAAGCGCGTTGACAGGCTTGTGGCGTATGCCCGCGAACTGCTCATCCGAGACCTCGCCGACATCAACTGACCATCCGCGCCACATCCGCGCCACATCCGCGCCAAGGAGGGTGTTCATGAACCCCAAGCAGCCACTCGTCCCCTATCCCGCCACCAGACGCACCGGAGCACCGATGACCCATACCACCCAGCTTGCCGTCACCATCGAGCACGACACCGTCAGCATCTCGGACCCGCTGCTGCCCAAGGTTCCGGCTACCACCATCGTCCTCCAGCGGACGCTGCGGATCCCCGATGACGGGCGCGAATGGCCGCTGCCGCCAGGCCTTGGCAACTTCCCGCTGCGCACGGTGGAGAGCCTTGGCGACAAGGCCCCAATTGGGATGCGCCAGCGCGGCGGCATCGTGGTGCCCATCTACCAGGCCGAGGCGCTGTGGCTCAGCTTCAACGCACCGCACTGGCGGCCCATGGCCATCAAGGTTGGTGCGGGCATGGTGAACGCCGTCAACGCGGACCCGCTTGATGGGCAGCTTCGGCCTGGGCGCGAGGACTATCTCGTCACGCCGCCACAGCCCTGGCTGGACGGGTTCAAGACCGGCGAGGGCACGATCAGCCAGTTTGTGGCGATGCCGCTGGGCTCGGACACCACGGTGGAGGGGCAGCTGACGGGGGCCGAGACCATCGGCGGGCTGCAGCTCGTGATGGCGGGGCCCAAGCCCGGGCGCTTCCCCGAGGAGCCGCCGCACCGGGAGCACCACGCGCTGCGAAGGGCATCCATGACGCTGTCCGAGGAGATGCCGTCGTTCTTGATGATGCCCGCAGCCGCGCCTGCAATGGGACTCGCCGCAGGCGGGCGCATGACCCAGAAGCTGTACCCGGACCCGCACGGCGCCGCCACGTGGGACGTCACGCGGGCAGCGCGGATCTGGATCCACCTGGTGCCGGCGCCGTTCTGGACGGCCCTCACCGGTGAGCCGCGCCCCAAGACCCCGGCCAGCCACGACCAGTACGTCAGGCACGGGCTGCCCTGGTTTGCGGTGTACGACGAGCCGCTTGGCGATATGCCGGTGGATCCGCGCTGGAGCGCCGTCAAGACCGTGCAGGCCCTGACCGACAACTTCCGGACCGTGACGCAGAAGGTTGGCACGACGTCCTGGTGACAGCCTAGGTGGCACGGCGGCCGCGGAGGATCACGTCATGTGTTGGTCTTGGCTCTTTGGCAGCAAACCCGCGGCGCGCGATGTCGCCGCCGCCGGCGCGGGCGCAGGCGTCTTCGTGTGCTCCACCTGTGGACGGTCTGACCTCGCGGAGACAGGCGATTGGGACCCGCCCATCTGTCAGGAGTGTGACGCCGCCATCAACTTTGATGCGGAGGTGGAGAGCGGCGCCTATGACGACAACGACGCCTCCTAGCGGACGCTAGGCGCCGTCGTCCAAACCCAGGGAGTCCTGGACAAACGGGGCCTCCAGAGCGGCGGCCGGACGCGTTGGTGCGGCCGCCGAAGGGTGGGGTGCGTCGGGCGCGTCGGGCGCTTCAAGCGGGTGGGCGCCCATGCGCAGGAGCAGGCGGTTGCCCTCGGGCGCGTCCTCGGCTGCACGCACAAACACCGGCACCCAGCCGGCATTGAGGGCATCCTCGGCGCCTGCCCAGGTGCCGCCGGTGCGCGCCGCGCTGGCAACGATGACCGCCACATCGGCAAGCGCGTAAATGAGCTTGTTGCGCCCCATCGCGGCACCCGCGGTGAAGCCAGCGCCCGGGTGATACGGAGACGCAAGGAGAGCCTGGCCATCGGTCAGCGCCTGGCGGGTCTCCGGCTCTCGGATGCGGCGCTCGATGCCCTCGGGCAGGAGCCCAAGCACCGTGCCGCCGGCCGCCAATGCCGCGCGCATGGCCGTCTGGTCCACGCCGCGCGCCCCGCCGGAGATCACGGCACGGCCCGAGCCCGCGGCACTGGCCGCCACGTCAGCCGCAAAGGACTCGCCGACCGCGTCAATATCGCGAGAGCCCACGATGGCCACGCCCCCGGCGTTTAGCAGGGACCGCTCCCCCGCCGTAAACAGCACGGGCGGCGCCTTGGGCCCCAGCCGATCCCGCAGACGCCAGGGATACGCGTCATCCGCAAGCGTCACGGCGCTGATGCCGCGCATCGCAAGCCTGTCCAGCTCAATGGCCAACTGCCCGGTCCGAGACAGCTGGCGCGCAACCGCCTCCGCGGACGGCACGGCATCGCCAAGGAGCTGCGCCAGCGCCGCCTCGTCCAGCCCCAGCAGGGACCCGGGCGCCAACCCCACACGCGCGAGCTGCTGCGCCACCATGGCCCAGCCCGCGGGCCCCAGCGGCCGCGCATCATCACCCCGCCGCGCGGCAATGCTGGAGCAGAGCAGCAGGATGGCGCGCGCGTCATCGGCCATTGCGGCTAAAGCGTCCATCGCGTCCATCATGCCCCGCGCGGCGACGCAACAGCGAACGCGAACGGGTGCACGGGGCCGGATCCATGGGCGCGCAGCAGCTCCCCGGCCACCGTCAGCGTCCACTTTGAGTCCACGATGTCGTCCACAAGCAGCACGGGCCCGGGCAGCACCAGGTCCCCGGCAATCCCCAGCTTGCGGCGCGCGTTTGCCTCCTGCTGCCAGCTGTTTGCCATGTCCCTCTGGGTCGGCAGGCCCGGCACCGCCGTCACGCACTCCACGTACGGCAGACCCAGCTGCGCGGCAATCCGCTGTGCCGCATCCCCCACCAGCGAGCCGTGCGCCGTGGACGGGATGGCCGTGACCCAGGTGGGCGCCGGGCTTGGCTGCCAGCGGCCCGTGATCAGCGCCACCGCCGCCGCCAGAACCTCGTCGTCAAACCGCCCGGTGCGGTACTTGCCATCGTGTACACGCCTGCACCAGCCAGCATCGTTGTACACGCTGAGCGCATGCCCCTCCCCATTGACAAAGCCCAGACGCTTCCCGTCCGCGTGCTGCTTGCGCGACAGGATCAGCCGGATGTCGCCGCGCAGGAACCGGATGGCGGCGAGGACCAGGTCATGGTCCACATCGCGCGGCCACACCTTGCCGCCGTCGTTGGCGCAGTGCCCGCACTCGTGCGCAGCAGGGTCATCCAGGAGCCGCGCAAGGAACGCCATGCGGCAGTCTGCGGTGTCCACGTACTGACGCATGGAGGCAAGCTCCTGCCGCCGCGCTTCCAGCACGCCCGCAATCCACGCCTCGTCTGGCGCCCAGTGCATCGGCGTCCGAAAGAAGTGGCCCCGCTCATGGCCAACCGCGCCGTCCACCTCCAGCAGCTTGAGCGCCTTCTCCACCTGCCCGCGCGGCAGGTTCACGTGCTCAAGGATGTCGCGGATGGTGGCGGTTGCCACACCGTCCAGCGCGCCCAGGACCTCCTGCATCCGCGCCGTGGGCGGGAACGCGGTGGCGATGAAGTACTCCGCAATCTCGTCGTCCTCGCGCCCGGTGAGCAGCACGCCGTACGCGTCCGCCACCCCGCGACCGGCGCGCCCAACCTGCTGGTAGTAGCCAATGGGCGAACCCGGCCGCTGGAAGTGGATGACAAACCCCAGATCCGGCTTGTCAAACCCCATGCCCAGGGCGATGGTGGCCACCAACACCTTTAGCCGATTAGCCAGCAGATCCTGCTCCAGCCCCTCGCGCACGCCTGCGTCCACGTCCGCGTTGTAGGCCACGGCGTTGATCTCGTTGGCCCGCAGCCATGCCGCCACGCGTTCCGTGTCCGCAACGGTGAGGCAGTAGACAATCCCGCTGCCGGGCATGCCCGGGATGTGCTCCGCCAGCCACGCCAGCCGCTCCGCCTGATCTGCCAGCGGGATGGCGTCCAGATGCAGCGACGCCCGCGCAAGCGGTCCGCGAACCACCCGCACATCCCGGCCAAGCTGCGCGGCGACGTCTGCCACCACGCGGTCATTGGCCGTGGCCGTGGTCCCCACCACCGGCACCACCGGGCCAAGTGCCGGCAGCAGACGGCCGATGCGCCGGTAGTCCGGCACAAACTCGTGGCCCCAGTCCGAGATGCAGTGCGCCTCATCCACCACAAACATGCCGATGGAGCCCGCGATGGTGGGCAGCAGCCGGCTGGTGAAGTCCTCATTGGCAAACCGCTGCGCCGAGACAAACAGGACGTCCACGCGATCCGCGGCCAGATCCGCCTCGATGGCCGCCCAGTCATCGCGATTAGCCGAGTTGAGCGTCACCGCGCGCAGCCCAAGCCGCGCCGCCATCTGGATCTGGTTGCGCATGAGCGCCAGCAGCGGGCTCACGATGATAGTGGGGCCATGCCCGGCGTCACGCCGCACCCGCGTGGCAATCCAGTAGACAAGGCTCTTGCCCCACCCGGTCCGCTGCACAATCAGCGTGCGCGAGCCGTCCTGCACCACCGCCTCGATGGCCTCTCGCTGGCCGTCGCGAAAGACGGCGCCCGCGCCCAGCATGGTCTCGAGATGCGCCTGCAACACGTCTGCCATCAGGGGAGTATCGCAGTCGCCTCGTGCCACCTCGGCTGGCACGCCAATGCGTGGGCGGTGGTTGCCCCCTAGTGCGGCAACCGGTAGGCGAAGCCTGCCAGCGACAGCGAGCGGTCCACCCGCAGTCGCGGCACGAGCAGCCGGTTGGTGGAGCCGATCACCGCACGGCCGTACTGCGTGGTGAACGCCGCGTTGTAACCGGCGTCGCGCAGCAGGAGCAGCGCGTCGCCTGTCCAGTGGCCGTACGGGTAACAGAACGTCGTCACCTTGTAGGTCACCCCAAGGCTCGCGAGCCGGGTCTCGATGACCTTGCCGGCCGTCACCACCTGGCGCGCCAGCGCAGCTCCATGCACAAGCCAGAGGCTCGTGTGCGTCATCGAGTGGTTGCCGATCTCGTTGCCGGCGGCCGCCAGCGTGGCTGCCTGTGCCCAGCTGATCCGAGAGCCAACGGTGAAGCGGGTCAGACCCGGGATCACGTAGAACGTGGCTCGGAAGCCGTACTTCGCGAGGATCGGCCAGGCAGCGGTGTAGCTGTCAGGGCGCCCGTCGTCCAGGCTGATGACCACGCTCCGGATGGGCACCGGGCGGTTGTAGCGAAGCGCCACGCCAAGCTCGGCGGCCGTGATGGGGTGGAACCCGTGCATATAGAGCCAGTTCATCTGCGCCCGAAAGGACGAGACCGCCACGTACAGCCCCGGGTACCGAGCGCCTGCGGGCGGGTTGCCGATACGGTGGTACATCAGCACGGGCACCACGCGGGTCGTGGGCACCGGTGTAGGTGTGGGCAGCGCGCTCTCGGATGGCGCCACGGACTCGCTGGGCGGGACGGACGGTGACGGACCAGCCGGTGCCGAGGACTCAATCGATGCACCTGCGGCCGACGCCACCAGGCCGATGAGCAGCACCAGGGCAAGTAGCGATGACGCGAGGCGGTGCGGGAACATCAATCATCCACCCTGGAGCGCGTCCGGCGGTGGTCGAACTGGCGCTCCTCAGGCGCGCATTCTGCCATTAGCGCGGACCCGGTGCATCGGCCACAGCGGACGGCCCGCCCATGCCGTTACGCTGTCTGCGTGGCACCTCGACGCGACGTCTACCACCCTGCGGACTACCAGCCGCCGGAAGGCTCCTGGGCCTCGTCCGAGCCCAATCGGAAGACGATGCTCGCCAATCGGCATCGCGACACGGGCCCTGAGCTGCGGGTCCGCCGCGCCGTCCACGCCATGGGGCTTCGGTACCGCGTTGCGGCGCGTCCCCTGAAGGCGGTGCGCCGCTCGGCTGATCTGGTCTTCACGCGTGCGCACGTGGCGGTCTTTGTGGACGGCTGCTTCTGGCACGGCTGCCCGGACCACTTCAAGCTGCCGTCAACCAACACCGCGTACTGGACGGCGAAGATCGAAGGCAACGCAGCACGGGACCGCGAAACCGATCGACTGCTGGCCGAGGCCGGCTGGATGACTGTCCGCATCTGGGAGCACGAGGTGGCGCTGGAGGCAGCGACGC
>CAIXZV010000311.1 GCA_903924005.1 uncultured Chloroflexota bacterium
CTGTGCCGCTGGTACTGGAAGCTGCCGTCGCGGCCGCCTTGTAGGTAGAACTTGAAATCTGCATCTTTTCTCCTTACACTCTATAATCCACCGCGCCTGCGCTGCGCGCGCGGGCCAGGCGCCGTGATCTTTCATCAACGCGTCACGGAAACCACAGTCCATCGTTAGTGCTTGTCGAAGGCGGACGCCACCAAGTCGGACACGAGTCCACGGTCGTCCGCGGAGACAGTGATATGACCGGCCTGATCCCCCTCGCTCTGGCGGCCAAGCTGCCAGCCCTCATCGGCGGCGCAGTGGTCGCCAGCTCGGTTGTCGTGGGCGCCGCGGTTGTCGCGCCGGCATCGTTTGCCGACATCACGCGTGACCACGACAAGACCCAGATCCAAACCCAGCAGCGCGACCTGGACGCCATTCACGTGAGTAGCGTTGTGATCACCGCCCCGTCGGCACCTCCCGGCGCCTCGATGCCCCTGACTCGCGACCGCGATCAACTCCGGACGCACGCGCCTGTCACCCCGTCGGCAAGTCCGGCCCTGCAGACGCGGACGCAGGCCAAGGTGCAGACCCAGACCAAGACGCAGGCAAAGGATCAGACCCAGGTACAGACCGCCATCCCGAGTCCAACGGGCTCAGCTGCTCAAGAGCAGGTCCGCGCGGGTGGCGGGTCAGGCAACCAGCAGCGAGGCGCCGGATCCGCCTCTCCCAGCCCGTGCCCGCAGTCCTGAGCAGGCGGCCCTCGCGGCCTGCGTCACCAACGCTTGGTGCGTGCGAATGTGCACGGTTCGGGCACCGCGCTGTGAGAGCGCATGCCTGACCCGTCCGGCGATGCGGCGGTTATCGAGAGCCTGGTCCGCAGCGCGGGCCAAGGTGATGCCGCCGCGTTTGCCGGCCTATACGAAGCGTTTGCCCCGCGCCTTCGGCGCTTCTTGCGCTATCAGGTTCCTGATGTGGACACGGCCGAGGACCTGCTTCAGCAGGTATTTGTGAAGATGATTGAGGCGCTGCCCCGGTACCGCGCACATGGTGTTCCGTTCGCCGCGTGGGTCTTTCGCATTGCCCGCAACCTCGTGATCGACACGCGGCGCACGGCGCATCCGGCGGCCCCCATCGAACTTGCCGAAGACCATCCGGCGCAGGACGAAGGCCCGGAACATGCGGCCGAGCGCGCCGATGACCGGGCCCGCCTCATGGTGGCACTCGATGGTCTGCCTGCCGATCAGCGCGACGTGCTGATCTGGCGCTTCTTCGGCGAGCTGAGCCCCATGGAGACCGCCAGCGCGAGGGCCGGAGCACGGAGGCCGTTCGCTCGCTGCAGCACAGGGCGGTGCTTGCGCTCAGGACCAGTCTCGCTGCCCAGGGCCCGTTCAGCCTTGGAGGCCCTCAATGACGCGACTGCGACTCCTGCAGGGCTCTGCTCCGGAGCCTGCCGGTTGGGAGGACGGCGACGACGCAGCGTTTGCGCTGCAGATTGGCGAGCTGGTGCGGAGCGCCGATGCACTCCCCGGCGATCCGTCTGCGATCGCCAGCCGGGAGGCCGCACTGATGGCCTTCGCTCGCGCGGCGGCCTCGTCTCGGCTGCGGCCCGAGCCCGGTCGATCCCTGCTGGGGCGCTCGCTGGTGGCCCGTCGTCCGCTCCTGTGGTCAGCCGCTGCGGCCGCGGCCATCACCATTGCGGTCGCCGGCGGCTGGTCTGCCTCCTCGGCAGGCGGCCCGCTGTATGACGCCCGCGTCGCCGCGGAGGCCTTCGCGCTGCCTCCCGCTCCTGCTGCTCGAGAGCGCGCCCAGACCGACCGCCTGGCTGCGCGCATCAGCGATGCTGGTGCAGCGGCTTCAGCCGGTGACCTGGCGGCAGTTCGGGCGAGCCTTGAGGCGTTTCTGCGGATCGCGCAGGAAGCATCGCCGGTGGCTGTGCCTGACGCGGACACGGGAGAGCGCCTTGTCGCGCAGTTGATGGTCCTCGCGGGCATCCCAATCACCAATCCGGACCTGGTGGCCCTTCGCGATCAGGCCCAGACGGCCGGCCGGTCACTGGTCCGGACGATGCTCTCAAGTGGCCCGGGCGGCGGTGGCGGTGTAGACCCAAGCGGGCACCCCATCCCGTTTGCCACCGCAACGCCGGATGCCACCAAGGCCGTCGGCTCTGGCGCGCCGGCACCGTCTAGCGGTGCTCCCGACGGAACAGGGGCGTCGACCACAACGCATCCTTCACAGGGCGGGCCGAGCCCTGCGGGGACGTCGGCAGGCTCGCCGGATCCCTCGCAGACACAGGCTGGCTCAGGTTTCGGCTCGAGTGCCAGCCCGGGCGCAAGTTCCGGCGCAAGTTCGGGTCCTGGCCGTGGCTCCGGCTCCCCATCGCCCACAGGGTCGGGTGGCCCAGCCGCAACGGGCCGAGGTGGTCCGGGCGGAGGCTAGCCGTCACTCCCGGCGCGTCTCAGGCTTCCTCGTCGGCGGCGGCCGGGCTGCCCGGCGTGGCGATCCGCCGTCCCTCGGCGGTGCGGCCAAACTTGGCGCAGAGCTCCGCGTTCACGGTTTCAGCCACCTCGGCTGCCGTGCCGTCGCGCTCGGCCGTCGCCGACCAGGCGAACTCGTCGAGGTAGGCGTCGGTGCCCGCGAGGCCCTCGCGCATCGTGATGCGGCTGACCTCCTGCATAAACCACTTGGGCATCGGCCGCTTTACCACGGCACCCGTGTCGTCGGTTGCCTGGATCTGGGTTGGGATCTCGCGCCACGCGAGCACCTTGTAGGTGGCCACGGGATGTCTAGGCCTTCAGCCAGCGGGCGATCTCGTCCGCGGACGGCACGCGTCCGTAGCTAGCCACCTTGCCGTCGATGACGAGCCCGGGCGTGGAGAGGATGCCAAAGGCCATGATCCCGGGGTCATCGGTGACCTTGGTGATCTGGGCCTCGATGCCGGCCTTGGCGACCGCCTCGCGTGCGTTGGCCTCAAGCCGCTTGCAGTTTTCACAGCCGTGGCCGAGGACCTGGATGTTGGTCATGTCGCTGTCCTTTCGGGGGTTACGCGGCAACCGCGTTGAACAGATAGCCAATGGCGATGATCCCGCTGGCCACCACCGCCACAAACACGGCAAGCAGCCGCGGCTTCATGACCCGGCGCAGGATCACAAGCTCGGGCACGGAGAGGGCGGTGACCGCCATCATGAATGCGAGAGCAGAGCCAAGTGGCAGGCCCTTGCCCAGCAACGCCTCCACGATGGGGATGGTCCCGGCGGCATTGCTGTAGAGCGGCACGCCGATGGCGACAAGCGCCGGCACGGCAAGCGGGTTGCCGGAGCCGCCGATGCTGACGACGAGGTCCGTGGGCACAAAGCCGTGGATGAAGGCACCCACGGCAATCCCGCCCACAACCCAGGGCCAGACGCGCCCGAGGATGTCAGCCGTGGACCGCCAGGCGTCGTGGAGCCGGTCTGCAAGCGTGGGGCGGAACGTGGGCATCGCGCTCCCGGCGCGGATGGTCCAGACGTAGTCCTCCACGTAGCGCTCCAGGCCAAGGCGCCCGATGACAAGCCCTGACGTGATGGCCACGGCCAGACCAGCTGCCATGTACGCCAGCGCGATGCCGGGTCCAAACAGTCCCCAGAGCAGGACGATGGCCACCTCATTGACCATGGGGCTGGACACGAGGAACGCAAACGTCACGCCCAGCGGCACGCCTGCCTCCACAAAGCCGATAAACAGCGGCACCGCCGAGCACGAGCAGAACGGCGTGATGATCCCAAACGATGCCGCGGCCACCGTGCCCGGCAGCGTGCCGCGCCCTGCGAGCGCCCTGCGGACCCGCTCCGGCTCCACAAACGAGCGCAGGAACGACACCACGGTCACCACACCCAGCAGGAGCAGCAGCACCTTTGGCGTGTCGAGCAGGAAGAACGCCACCGCCTCACCCAGATGTGACCCGGCCTCAAGGCGCAGCACATCAAAGGCCAGCCAGTTGGCAAGCGGGAGGTTGGCAAACCAGGCCACCAGCCACGCGACAACGGCAGCCGCAACGCTGAGCGGCAGCGGGACACGGACGCGGCGCAGCGTGGACGCGGTCATCCCAGCACCGCCAGCAGTCGCTCGCGGGCCGCTGCCACGGCCGTCTCGTCGCGCTCGTAGTAGAGGAACCGAGCGTTTGCCTCGTGGCGGACGGCGCGGACCAGCCCGGCATCGCGCAGGCGGGCGAGGTGGTTGCTCACGTTGTTGTCGCGCTCACCGAGTGCTGCAGCCATCTCGCAGACGCAGTGCGGCCCATCGGCCAGCATGCGCAGGATCCCGGCCCGGGTTCGGTCTGCAAGCAGGGCCGCCAGCGCGGTGGCATCGGCGACATCGGGGGCGGGAAGGTCCAGTCGCGGTTCGCCCACAACGGGCAGGGGTGTGGTCATCAGGTCCTCGAGTTGCCGAGGCGGACACCTCAGCGCCTGATGAA
>CAIXZV010000312.1 GCA_903924005.1 uncultured Chloroflexota bacterium
ATCAAAAGCGCGCGTCATGGTCATGGCAGAAACCTCAAGGACCGCTGCAACCTCAGCCGGCGTGAGCGTCAATTTCTCCCCCTGATAAAGCGCATAAAGGACCAGCATCTGCGTTGCCGCCCGCAAGCGTCGGGAGCGCATCAACGCGCTGGTTCCAGACGTTGCCAGCAGGGAAGACCGTGCATTCCGGGGCATCAGGGAGAACCGGGGCGCTTCCCGGCGCCGGTGGCTGCTCCTGCCCGTCGAGGATCCCGTTGCCGTCGGTGTCGGGGTTCATCGGGTCCGTGCCGCTGGCAATCTCCGCAAGCGTCGTGAGGCCGTCCCCGTCGGGGTCTTCCAGCCCGTCGGGCACACCGTTCCCGTTGGAGTCCGCCTTGCGCGGATGCGTCCCGACGTGCTGTTCAACCAGGTTTGCCAGACCGTCGCGGTCGGGGTCCTCCTGGCCGTCGCGGATGCCGTTGCCGTTCGTGTCGGCGAGACGCGGGTTTGTGCTGGCAATCTGCTCGGTGCGGTTGGTGAGGCCATCCCGGTCGGGGTCCTCACGGCCATCGGGGATCCCGTTGTGGTCCGTGTCAGCAACCAGTGGGTTTGTGCCGGCCGCAAACTCCGTGGTGTTCCAGAGCCCGTCGTGGTCGGGGTCCTCTCGGCCATCGGGGATGCCGTTGCGGTTTGTGTCGGCGCGCAGCGGGTTGGTGCCGAGGCGCTGCTCCTGGAGGTTGGTCAGCCCGTCGTGGTCGGGGTCCTCTCGGCCATCGGGGATGCCGTTGCGGTTTGTGTCCGCGCGGTAGGGGCTTGTGTGCGCCAAGAGCCGCTCAAAGCGATCGGTGAGGCCGTCGTGGTCCGTGTCGGTGGACGCTGAGGCCAGCGGGGCGGATGCCGGCGCAAGCAGCAGCATGCCAACCATGATCGCCCCAGCCGTCAGTCGAACCCGCATCGTCCGCCGTCACCACTCACTCGCCCACGCGGCCCACGCGTGTCTGGATGGACGGACACGGCCGCCGGCACTTGCGTGTCCAGCGACCGCATCCTTGACCCAGATGGTCGGCGAAGCGGGTGTCCCGGGCCATGGCCCGGTGGTCCCCGGGCGGTGCTGGCGGACACCGGACCCAGTACCGGGTTGCGCGGGGTCAGCCGCCCAGCAGCGTGTAGACCAGCCGCCCAACCAGCACGCCCAGCGCGATGGCGCCAACCATGACCACGTTGATCACCGCCCGCGATCCGGTCACGACCGGTCCTCCATGTCACGCAGCACGGCCGTCTTTGCCGTCTCGTATTCAGCGTCGGTCAGCAGACCCTGCCCGCGCAGATCCGCGAGGCGTTCCAGGTGGCGGACCCCGTCAAGGCCATCGGCCGCGCCGCCGCCCGTCGAGGACTCGGCGGCTTCCGCATTGGGCAACGTCTGCGGCATCGTTCCGGTGGGCCCGGTGCGTTCGGTACGCCCCGTGAGGGCTAGGCGCCCCGTACGCCCAGCGCTCCTGGCGGCGCCCGGCGCCAGGTTGAACGAGGCGAGGATGGCGCTGCCCGCAAGCGACCCGGACCGCGCGGCCAAGAGGATGCCCGCAAGCGGCACCCCGCCCATCAGCACAAACAGCACACCCGGTATCAGCCAGCCAGCCTCAACCCCGGCTCCCGGGGGCGGATTGAACACCCCGTAGTCCAAGAAGTTCCAGCCAAGCGAAAGGAACAGCCCGCACCAGGCAAGCAGCGGGATGGCGGCCCAGATCCCGCCGACACGGGGCCCGTACAGCATGGCGATGGCGCCGAAGCCAAACAGGCCGAAGACCCCCAGCAGCATCGCGCCGGGCGCTCCGTTTGGACATGACTGCGCGGACACGTAGGGGCCGCCGTCAGCGCAGGCACCCCCGACGTCCATCACCGCGCGCATGCCAAGAAACAGCAGGGCGACGCACGCGGCAAGGCCAGCCGTGCCGAGCGCGGCAAGCAGGAGCGATCGCAGCGGGACGCTGTCGCCACCGTCAGGTTGGCCGTACGGGACCATCTGGCACCTCCCCTGCCCCAGAAGCTACGGCCGGACGGCCGCCATGCGGTCCATGATCAGGCGCTTCACACCCTCAAGCGGCACGCGCTCCTGGGTCATGGTGTCGCGATCGCGAATGGTGACGGCCCCGTCGTCAAGCGAGTCAACGTCAACCGTCACGCACCACGGCGTGCCGATCTCGTCCTGCCGGCGATAGAGCTTGCCGATGGCCGCTGTGTCGTCATAGACGGCCATCATGTCGCGCTTGAGATCGGCAAGCAGCTTGTGGCACATCTCCACAATCTCGGGGCGCTTCTTGAGCAGGGGCAGGACGGCCACCTTGTACGGCGCGAGATCCGGGTGGAGGCCCAGCACCACGCGCGTCTCGTCGCGGACGATCTCCTCGCGGTAGGCGTCAATGAGGAACGTAAAGGCCGCCCGGTCGGCGCCGGCAGCCGTCTCCACAATCCAGGGGATGAAATGCTCTCCGCTGGCCTGGTCGAAGTATTCGAGGTTCTCGCCCGACGCCTTCGCGTGGTTGCCCAGGTCAAAGTTGCCGCGGTTGTGGATGCCCTCGAGTTCCTTCCACCCAAACGGGAAGCGGTACTCCACATCGATCGCCTTCTTGGCGTAGTGGGCCAGCTCGTCCGGCGCGTGCTCGCGGAAGCGCAGACGCGACGGCGTCACGCCATAGGCTGCATACCAGGCCATGCGGCGGGGCAGCCAGTACTCGAAGGCCTCAGCCGCGCCCTCCTCGGGACGGACGAAGTACTGCATCTCCATCTGCTCAAATTCGCGCATCCGGAAGACGAAGTTGCCGGGGCTGATCTCGTTGCGGAAGCTCTTGCCAATCTGGGCGATACCGAAGGGAACCTTCTTGCGCGAGCTCTGCTGGACGTTCTTGAAGTTGACGTAGGAGCCCTGCGCGGTCTCCGGACGGAAGTAGACGAGGTTGCCGTCGTCCTCCACCGGGCCCATGTGCGAGGTGAACATCAGGTTGAACTGGCGCGGCGCGGACAGCGGCTTGCCGTCGTTGGGGCAGACGAGACCCAGACGGGACGTGACCGTGGCGTCGCGCAGGTCCGTCTGGCTGAGATGCTCGGTCCCGGGCAGCTCATCAAGGCGGAAGCGGCGTCGGCACTCAGCGCACTCCACGAGCGGGTCGCTAAACGAGCCAACGTGGCCCGACGTCACCCACACCTGCGGGTGCATCAGGATGCCGGCGTCCAGACCCACGATGTCGTTGCGGTCCTGGACCATCGCCCGCCACCAGGCGCGCTTGACGTTGTTCTTGAGTTCAACGCCCAGGGGCCCGTAGTCCCACACGGCATTGATGCCGCCATAGATCTCCGACGATGGGAAGACGAAACCTCGGCGCTTGGACAGCGAAACGATGGTCTCAAGGTTGGCGACCGACGGCGCAACGGCGAGCGCGGCGGCGTCAGGGTCAGTGGCATCGGGGGTCACAGGAAGCTCCGGTGGTCCGCGCGGCCGTGGCATGGACGCGCAAGTGGGTGACGGGGCGCACGGGCGGCGCGGCTCGATCGTACCAAAGCGCTGGGTCTACGATGGGGGGAACCACCGGCGGCGCGCCGGGAGCGACGCAGGGGACGCAGGCAATGCCTTCATTTGTTGGGGCTCTGGACCAGGGCACCACCAGCACCCGCTTCATGATCTTTGACCATGCTGGCAGGCCCGTGGGGGTCCACCAGCTGGAGCACACACAGATCTACCCAAAGGCCGGCTGGGTGGAGCATGACCCAGTCGAGATCCTTGGCCGCGTCAACGAGGTGATCCGCGGCGCGCTTGAGCGGGCAAACCTGACCCCGTCGGACCTTGCGGCCGTGGGCATCACCAACCAGCGCGAGACCACGGTGGCCTGGGACCGTGTCACGGGCAAGCCGCTTGCCAACGCCATCGTCTGGCAGGACACGCGGACGGACGGGATTGTGGCGGACCTTGCCGCTGCCGGCGGCGCGGCGCTGGGCGGGCCAGACCGCTTCCGGCCCGCCACCGGGCTGCCGCTGGCCACGTACTTTGCCGGGCCAAAGATCCGCTGGCTGATTGACCACGTCTCGGCCGTCCGTGATGCGCTGCATGAGGGCCGCCTTCTGGTTGGCACCATCGACAGCTGGTGCATCTGGAACCTCACCGGCGGCGTCAACGGCGGCGTCCACGTGACGGACGTCACCAACGCAAGCCGCACGATGCTGATGGACCTGCGGACGCTTGACTGGTCCCCCGCCCTGCTGGAGGCAATCGGCGTGCCGCGCGTGGTGCTGCCCCAGATCCGCTCGTCCTCGGAGGTGTACGGCACCGGCACCGGGCCGCTTGCGGGCGTCCCCATCGCGGGCGATCTTGGCGACCAGCACGCGGCCCTGTTTGGTCAGGCGTGTTTTGAGCCGGGCGACGCAAAGAACACCTATGGCACCGGCTGCTTCATGGTCCTCAACACGGGCGAGCGCATCGTGGAGTCCCGCAACGGGCTGCTCACCACGCTTGCCTACAAGCTTGGCGATGCGCCCGCGGTGTATGCCCTTGAGGGCTCTGTGGCCATCGCCGGGGCCCTGATCCAGTGGCTGCGGGACAACCTGGGGCTCATCAAGTCCGCCCCCGAGGTGGAGACGCTTGCCCGCACGGTGGACGACAGCGGCGGCATCTTCATCGTCCCTGCCTTCTCGGGCCTGTTTGCCCCGTACTGGCGAAGCGACGCCCGAGGCGCCATCGTGGGCCTGACCCGGTATGTCAACCGCGGGCACATCGCGCGGGCGGCGCTGGAGGCAACGGCATGGCAGACCCGTGAGGTGCTGGACGCGATGAACGCAGATTCCGGCGTCCCGCTGGCGTCACTCCGCGTGGACGGCGGCATGGTGGGCAACGAGCTACTGATGCAGTTCCAGGCCGATGTGCTTGGCGTCCGGGTGATCCGGCCAACGGTCGCCGAGACCACAGCGCTTGGCGCCGCCTATGCCGCGGGGCTCGCCGTGGGGTTCTGGGCGGGGCTCGACGAGCTGCGCGCCAACTGGTCTGCTGAGCGCGAGTGGCTGCCCGCAATGGACCCCACCGCGCGTGAACGCCAGTACGCACGCTGGAAGAAGGCCGTGACCCGCACGCTCGACTGGGTGGACTGATGCCCCCACCGCACGTGGCCCGGCCGGTTGTCGTGATCGGCGCAGGTGCCGTCGGGTCGTACCTCGGCGGCGTCCTGGC
>CAIXZV010000313.1 GCA_903924005.1 uncultured Chloroflexota bacterium
CCGGTGCGCGGCAACGGCAAGATCATCCAGTACCTCGAGGGCCTCTACCGCGGTGCCGGCTGGAACGTCATCAAGGTGATCTGGGGCCGCGAGTGGGATGACCTGCTGGCGCGCGACGTTGACGGCGTGCTTGTAGACAAGATGAACGAGACCGTGGACGGCGAGTACCAGCGGCTTGCGACGGCAACCGCCGAGGAGGTCCGCGAGCGGTTCTTCGGACCAGATCCGCGGCTGACGGCCTTGGCGGCGGCCATCCCGGACAGCCGGATCGTCCGGCTTCGGCGCGGCGGCCACGACTACCGCAAGGTGTACGCGGCGTACGACGCGGCGGTCCAGCACAAGGGCGCGCCCACGGTAATCCTGGCCAAGACCATCAAGGGATGGACCCTGGGCAAGGGCATGGAGGGCCGCAACTTCACGCATCAGGCAAAGAAGATGCGCGAGGACGAGCTGCGCACGTTCCGGGACCGCATCGAGCTGCCCATCCCTGATGACCAGCTCCATGACGCGCCGTACTTCCACCCGGGTCCCGACTCGGAAGAGGTCCGGTACATGCTGGAGCGGCGCGCGACGCTTGGCGGATCGATGCCGCGGCGCGTGGTCCGTGCGAAGCCGCTGCCGCCGCCAGCGCCCGCCGTGGACGCGGAGTTTGCCACCGGCAGCCCCACGGCCGTCTCCACAACCATGGTCTTCGCACGGCTGCTGCGCAACCTGATCCGCGATCCAGGCATCGGCCGGCGCATCGTGCCCATCATCCCGGACGAGGCACGGACGTTTGGCCTTGACCCGCTGTTCAAGGAAGTGGGCATCTACGCCCCCGGCGGCCAGTTGTACAAGCCGGTGGACGCAGATCTCGTGCTCTCGTACCGCGAGGCGCGTGACGGCCAGGTGCTCCAGGAGGGCATCAACGAGGCGGGCTCGATGGCCAGTCTGCAGGCCGCCGGCACCTCGTACGCCACGCACGGCGAGACGATGATCCCCTTCTACATCTTCTACTCGATGTTTGGCTTCCAGCGGACCGGCGACCAGGCATGGGCCTTTGGCGACCAGCGTGGCCGCGGGTTCATGATCGGCGCCACCGCTGGCCGCACCACGCTCGCTGGCGAAGGTCTCCAGCATGACGACGGCCACAGTCATGTGCTCGCGTCCACCGTTCCGGTGGTTCGCGCCTATGACCCGGCCTTTGCCTTTGAGCTTGCAGCGATCATCCGCGACGGGATCGACCGCATGTACGTGAAGGGCGAGGACGTCTTCTACTACGTCACGGTCTACAACGAGAACTACGCCCAGCCCGCCATGCCCGATGGGGCGGGGGAGGGGATCGTCCGCGGCCTCTACCGGTTTGCCGCGGCGCCCGTCATCGAGGGCGGCGCCAAGGGGCAGGTCCGGCTGGTGGGCTCCGGGTCCATCCTGACCCAGGTGATCGCCGCGCGTGATCTGCTGGCAGAGCGCTTTGGCATCGCCGCCGAGGTCTACTCCGCCACGTCGTTCCAGCAGCTGCGTCATGACGGGCTGGCCGCTGAGCGCTGGAACCGGCTGCATCCGGACCAGCCGGAGCGCGTCCCGTACGTGGGCCAGGTGCTGGGTTCGGACGGCGGACCAGTGGTGGTGGCAAGCGACTGGATCCGAACGCTGCCCGAGATGGTGGCCCGCTGGATCCCGGCCCCGTACACGGTGCTTGGGACCGACGGGTTTGGCCGAAGCGACACGCGCGAAGCGCTGCGCGACTGGTTTGAGATTGACGCTGCGCATATCGCGGCTGCGGCGCTGGCTGGGCTTGCACGCACTGGCGACCTAGACCCGTCCGCGGCTGTGGCGGCCATCGCCGAGTTGGGCGTGGACCCGGAGGCAACCGACCCGCTTAACGCCTGAGGCCCGCAGCAGTTACGCCCGGCAGGCAATGAAAAGGCCGCACGACCCGACGAGGGGTAGCGAGCCGTGCGGCCGAGGTGGGCGACGTGCCCCCGTCACAGGTCACGCCGCCTGCATGCGGTTGCCAACGATTCTGCGCCAGCCCAATAACGGTAGACCCGCCGCACCAGAGTCCGCGACGGCAAGACCTCCGTCCGCGTTGCAGATGTGTTGCAGGTTTGCCGTCCAGCCTCGCCCGTGCCTGCCTCGACGCCGCCGTGGAAAGTCAGGTCATCCTGTTCATCTAACTCAAGGTCGCTTGACGATTCTCCGCGACCGGCCGTAGCATCGTGGAGCGCGCCCCACTGGCCGGGTTGCGCCGGAGGCGTTCCGCTTGGCCAGCCTGGAGCAGTCCTTGGATCTCGGCTCGTTCACCAGCGGTCTGCTGACCGGCCTCCGCGAGGGGGTTGAGGCGGCGCTGATCATCGGGATCATCCTCTCCTATCTCGCCAAGTTGGGCCGCCGCGACGCGTTTGGCCGGATCTGGGCCGGGACCGCCTTCGCCATTGCCATCAGCCTGGTTGCAGGTGTCGCCCTGTTCATCACGGTGGGCGCGCTGCAGACGCCATATGAGCAGTTGTTTGAAGCGGTCACGATGCTCGTGGCTGCCTCCGTGGTGACGTGGATGCTCTTCTGGATGCGGCGCCAGGCGGCTTCCGTCCGTGACGACCTCCACAACGCGCTGGGGCGCGCGCTCCGTGATGGCTCCGCCACGGGTCTGGCGCTGCTTGCGTTTGTGTCGGTGATCCGCGAGGGGCTGGAGACGTCGCTGTTCCTGGTGGGTCAGGCGACGTCCGCCCACGCCTCCGCCCCGTGGGTCCTCGCGGGCGCCGTCGCGGGCCTCGCCTTTGCCGCCGCCATCGGCGCCGGCATCTACCGCGGTGCTCGCCGGGTCAACCTGGGCGTGTTCTTCCGCTGGACCGGGATTGCGCTGGTGTTTATTGCCGCGGGCCTGCTGGCCAGCGCCGTCCACGAGCTTGTGGAGATTGGCTGGATCGGCGTTGGCACAGGCGTCGTTGTGGATCTTTCGGGGATCCTGCCGCACGAGGCGATCGCCGGTGCCCCAGACGGTCTGCCGCTTGTCATCGGCGGGTTCCTTCGAGCGCTGCTGGGGTACAACTCTCGGCCGGAGCTTGTCATGGTGCTCGCCTGGATCGTCTACACCGGCGGCGTGCTCACGGCATATCTGCGGCCCATTCCGCGACGCACACCCGTGGCAGAGCCCGTCATCAGCGCGGGCTGAGCGCGCCC
>CAIXZV010000314.1 GCA_903924005.1 uncultured Chloroflexota bacterium
CGTTCACGAGCCCTCCTGACCTGATGACTACGAGGTCAGCCGTGGACGATAGGACTACCTGGTAGCCCGATGTAGCTCACGTAGATGTCGGTGAAGTAGGTGTCACATAACTCGTCGAGCCAGACCACATTGCCGCTGCTAACGCCCATCATCTTCACGGTACCGTCCGAATTCACGTGATACACGGCGCCACCCGAGTCACCAGCACCCGTGCATCCGGACCCGGGTGTGATGGCCTTCTCTCCCTCCGCGATGTTCCGGACCCATCCGCTCAGGTTGAAGTAATACTCGTTCAGTCCCGTGCCGTAGACGAAATACTCACAGATCTCGCCGGTAGTCTGCCCGCTGGTGCAGTAGGAATCGTTCACGTGCACACCGGTGGTCGCCCAGTCCTTGATGATGGCGCTGTAGCCGGTGGTGGCGTTGCCCCTGTAAACGTAGTAACTCGAGGACCATCCGCTGCTGATGCGAATGAGCGCGACGTCACCACGGTTCCCCGTCTGCCCCGAGTAGGGCACTGTCCCATTGTTGGGGTTCCAGTTCTCCTCCGTGCTCTTTGTCACACCCCCCATGCCCATGGCCGGAGTTGAAATGGATCCTCCGTTGTATACGCAGTGAGCTGCAGTGAGCATCCCGTAGACGGACGACGAAACCTTCCATGGGATTCCGTCCGAGCAGAGCGCGATGGGTGTGTTTATCGTCGCCCCGCCCCAGAACGACGAGGTGTCAGACCGTCGCGGGGTAGCCTGGGCCGAACCAAGGCGTGGATCCACCCTGACCGCGATGTCCCGAGTGCCATACCGAGCCACGAGGGTTTTCGCGAGCGAGGACGTGAGGCGCGTTACGCCGATTACGATGCGGTTGTGCTCGTGGTCTGGCATCGTTTGGAAGATCAGCTCGCTATCCGGAACCGCTTCTGATCGCATCTGCGTGACGTCATCGGCGACCTTGGTGAGGTCTGCGATCGATGCCTCGGCGGACACGACGCTATGGCTCGCATCCTCGGCTGCCCACGGCGCTCCTTCAGCGAGCGTCGCCGCGTCGTCCCGTACGGCACGGATCTCGACGCTGCCGTTGGCAGTGATCCACGGATAGCCGAATGCGCCCGGGTGATCGAGCTCAAGTTGCTCTGCTTTGATGAGCGCGGAGAGTTGGGCTGGACTCTGGGGCGCAGCCTGCAACGGCCTCGCCGCGAGCAGGGCCAGCCCGGCTGGGTCTACGCCTGCAACCGACTCGCCCCGCGGAAGTGATGAACTGCTGTCCTGCGACCCGGCGACGACCGTACCCGCGGCTCCTCCGCTCGTCACGACCGCAACAACGGCGCCGATAACCGCCAGGCGCACCGCGGTTCGCGGCCATCGAATAGCGCTCATCGCGCCCCCCTATCCAACGCCCGGCGTGGCCCAAAGGACCAACGTGCCAAGTTCAACGACGTTACTCGTCAGCGGACGGCGGCACAAGGGGCGACTTTCGGCCCACAGCAGAGGTGACGAAGCTAGATGCTGGCCCCGTCAGGCCTAATCGCACTTGGTCGGGTGCGACGGGTCCAGTGATTACGGGACGGTCTGCGCCTCCTCGACTGTCGTGGTGCGGCCACCGATGGGGTGGGTAGATAGGCCGGTCAAGTCTCGAGGCGTTCCTTGTCGTGCGAAAGCCCGGCAGTTACGTCGTCGTCCGTTTCTGCGTGTCGATGGGCAGGACGATGGCGGGGTTGATGCCCGACTGCCGAGGGGTAGGGCGAGGGCGGCGTGATGCCCGGCTGCGCGGGTCGCCGACCGCGCCAGCAGGCGGGCCGACCGGCGCATGCCGACCGGACCAAGAGTGGGTCGGACAGGGCGCTTGCGGTGATGAATGACGGAGTGCGCCGGCGGCGCGAGATACCGGCCTCCACCCTCGCGCGCACGGCATACCTGGCCTGACGCTCCTCGCCGTCAACGGCGTCCCTGGCGAGGGGCGCTCCCCTGCAATTCGCGACTTCCCGGTTGAGTTTCCGCGTCGCCCGACTAAGAAGCAGGCGATGTAGGAGGACCAGCATGGCAATTCATCCCGGCTCGTTGTCGGTCCGCGATGGATGGTCGCTCGGCCCCGATGATGCCTTCTCGGTCAGGTTGCCTTCGGCCCGTTCGCTAGCCAGAACACGACAAACGAGATCCCGACGACGACCGCGACGAGGACGACCCCGTTGAACCACTCGCGTGTCGGACGAGGATCACCTCCATCGGGGCCGAGCGTCGCCCTGATCCCTCACCGCTCCCACTCATCGGCACCACATCACGCCGGTTCAACACAGGCTGTCGCAACGACCTTTGGCCGCTCCGGCGACTCCGGAATTGGCGTCAATCGTGCATCCAAGGTCGTGCTCAAGCAACGGATGACCACTCAGCTGCATGGATAGTGGGTTCCGTTGAACTCCCAGATGTCGAACCTGCCGTCTTGCCCCAGGCTACCGCCGATGTTCGACAGGGTGTCCCCTTCCTTGGCCACGACTGCGCCGCTCGTGTCGATGATCTCAAGTTGAGGGGCAAACCGGGCCGAGAATCCTGCCGGCCATCGAACTGATGTCCTTCGCGCCTGCCTCCCGGTGTCGAGCCAAACAGGATCCGGAGCAGTCGCCATCCCGTGAACGACAGAGTCCTCGAGGCCCACGCCGGCGCAAGGTTTCGCCGGCCCGTCCAGACCTGGCAGAGTCGGTAGGTATACGGATACGGACGAGCGGTTGTCGGTCGATGGGGCTGGGAATGAGCAGCCGCCCAGGCTCGCGACCGCGACCGCAAGGGTGAGCACGACGCTCCACTTTGAAGGCACGAATCTGCCCAATGTGTGACCTCAGTGCAACGCGAGTGGAACGACGCGACAATTGGACTTGGTCAGCGCCCGTTGGCGATTGTCGGGAGTCCAGCCTGAGGCGTCAAGCCCGGCAGCGCCGGCTGACTCAACGGCCAGCGATTCTGTAGATGCTGAGTGGCCAACGACTTTGTCACTGTCGGCGGCATCGAACCGAAGGACAGACAGACCCAGCCCGACGAGTCGAGCTTCGAGGCAGTCTCAATGGAGCACGCAATCTGATCGGCAGCCGCTCGATGGCTTGGACTAGGCCGGCGCCGCCGCTCAGTCAGCCGTGGGTCCGCCGACGGCAGTTGGGGACGCGTACCGGACGGGCCAGAAGACCGGGACAAAGAGGGCGGCACCGGAGGTCCAAACGCCTCGGCAAGGCCGTGGTATCGGGCCTCCCGGGTGGGCTCCACCCAGACGCGGTTGACCCCAAGCACCCCGTTGCGCTCGAACAGGCTAACCGCGAGCGCGAGCCGGTCCCGCGGGTCCGCGTCCCGCCACCTGGGAATGCCCACTCGTCGGTGGATACCCACAACTACGTGGCGGGCACGACTGGGTGCGCACGTTCACCTGAACTGGCCGCACTTGCGGGGCGGTTGATCATCCCAACGGTGAGCTTGGCAGACTTGACGGCCTGCACACGGTCGTGAACATGCAATCCGCAGGCGTACACAACGCCCCTTGAGCGGCCCTGCCGGCCGGCGTACGGTGGGCGCTCGGCGGCTGGCGTCGCGTCGGCCGGCCGCGGACCACCGTCGCAGACCCCGCCTCGTCCGTTAGGCGGGTAACGCGATGGCCGATCCCAGGGCTGATGCCCGTGGGCGATCGGGCGGCCCGTGGCACGGTCGGCGCAGCGCCGGCGCCGCGACCGGTCCGGCGCGCCGATCCGGCCCTCGTGGAGGCTCCCGTGCGCGAGCAGCCCGGGGACGGAGGGGACGCTCGTGCCGCAACGTGGCCAGCCCGTCCGAAAGCGAGGTATGCAAAGCCCTTCTATGAGGTCGCCCATCATGATGAACGTGCACTCCCGCACTTCCGCCAACGATTCCAGCAGCCGCGCGGCCTCCCCTTGTCCGGCAGCGATCGGGGCAGGGGAGCGCTGGTCGGACACGCCGTCCCTGCACGCCCTTTCGTGCTCGGGCTCGCCGTCCGCAACCAAGGACCCTACAAGCCCATGATCGGCGCCTTCGCTTCCGCGCCGGCTCCCTCCCGTCGCACTGTCGTCGATCCAGGTCTCCTCACGTACCGGGACCGGGCGGCGCTCCGGATCCTCTACCGTGCAGGGGGACCTCGAGCGGGCGGTCCCCCCTCCCATACGCGGCTGGCGCCCCGTACGGGGTAGAGTTCCGCGGGCGCCCGTAGCTCAGCGGTAGAGCAGGGGACTTTTGAGTCGGCCGGGCCCAGCGGTGTGCTCCACGCTCACGCTTCGGGGCAAAACGGTTCCAGTTATTCGCTCAACCGCCGAGTGGATCGAGCCATGGCCCTATCCGAAGGGTGTGCCTCGACAGCGTCGAGGAGCTGGTCCAGTCCGCCGGCGCACCGCTGTTCACGGAGACGGTTGCGCTTGGGACGCTTCACCTGTCGCCGGAGCACCGTCACTTGGTGGCGGGGTACGAGGGTCTCGACTTCCCTCTCGACCTCTTAGCGGCCTTCGGCTCCGAGGAGGCGACGGATCAGGAAGTACGTGAGCCAGAACAACAGGTGATCCTTCGCCTGGAGGAGACCGTCCGGCACCCGCCCCGCCAGCCGGATCTGTCTTTCTTAACCTTCCAGCGACAACCTGACAGGCCGAGGTGTTGCGGCAATCGCCAGAACCCAGTGGAACCGGCCCGCGACCCACCGGTCAAGTCCCAGCTTGTGTGTAACAGCGCCTCGTCTCTCGCGCCGGCGATGATCAGCTCGCGAGCAGGAGCGGCTGGCCCACCTCCCCGATCTGGGCGAGGGCGTCGATCGCGCCCATCGTCTCGGGCCGGAAGTAGCACCGGCCGTCCTGCCACTCGTCGTCCTGCTCGGCCAGGATCATCCCGACCAGCCGGATGACCGCGGCGCGGTTCGGGAAGATCCCGACCACGCCCGTGCGGCGCTTGATCTCCTTGTTGAGCCGCTCGAGCGGGTTGGTCGAGCGGATGCGGGCCCGGTGCGCCTCCGGGAACGCGAAGTGGGCGAGCAGGTCCGCCTCGGCGTCGGCGAGCAGCTCGGCGACGCGCGGGTACGGCCGGGCCATGGAGTCGATGACGCGGTCGAGCTGGCCGCGCGCGGCGGCCCCCTCGGGCTGCTCGAACACCGAGCGGATGGCCGACGCGACCATGCTCCGCGCCGAGCGGGGCACGAGCTCCTGGGCGTTGCGGGTGAAGTGCACCCGGCAGCGCTGCCAGGCGGAGCCCAGGAGCTGCTCCCGGACGGCCCGCACGAGCCCGGCGTGGCCGTCGCTGACGACCAGGCGGACGCCGTGGAGGCCGCGCCCGACGAGGCCCCGGATGAAGGCGGGCCAGGCGCTGCCCTCGTCGTTGCCCGGGCTGAGCTCGAGCCCGAGCACCCGGCGCTCCCCGCTGGCGGCGACGCCGACGGCGACCAGGGCCGCCATGGACACGACGTGGCCGCCCTCGCGGACGCGCAGGTACGTCGCGTCGAGCCAGAGGTACGGGCAGGCCGTGCCGGCGAGGGACCGGGAGCGGAAGGCCGAGACCTCCGCGTCGAGGCCGGCGCAGATGCGGCTCACCTCGCTCTTGCTGATCCCGGCGATCCCCAGGGCGCGCACGAGGTCGTCGACCCGGCGCGTGGACACGCCCGACACGTACGCCTCCTCGACGACCGCGAGCATCGCCTTCTCGGCCCGGCGCCGGGGCTCCAGGAGCGACGGGAGGTACCCGCCGTCGCGGACCCTCGGGACGTCGAGCGGGATCGTGCCCACCCTCGTGTCCCAGCGGCGCTCGCGGTACCCGTTGCGGTGCGTCAGGCGCTGCTCCGGGTTGCGCTCGCCCTTGGCGGCCCCGGTGATCTCGGTCACCTCGGCCTCCATGATCGCCTGGGCGAGGAGCCGGACGCCCTCGCGCAGGACGTCGACCTCGCCCTCGGCGCTCACCTTGCGCAGGGTCTCGAGCAGGGACATGCTGTCGTCGGCCATCGTGGTGTCCTTCCGTGTCGTCGGTTTCTCAGTTCCAACGACGCGAGGATGACGCGGTGGCCGCATTCGTTCACGGCCGTTCCGCTGTTACACCAGTCTGGGGACACGACCGACCCACCCTTCTCCCCGATACACTCAATCCTCACCAGCGCCTCGCCAAACGGATCGAGGCCCTCTGGCGATTTGGCGCAAGCGCTGCACTCGTCCGCCCAAGCGTCGGCGCCCAAAGGGGGATCTCGTGATCAGACGAATCGGATCGCTGCTTCTCGGCCTGGCGATGCTTACGCCCACATTTGGAGTGGCGGCACTCGCCATGCCAGCGTCGGCCGCGGCAGTAGGCAACAGCTGCAATGTTCAGGCGTACATTCAGCAGACGGGTGGTACATCCTTCAAAGGGAAGGGATACGTGTACTGCTCGCAGAAAGTGACCGACTTCAAGATCGTCGTTCGTGCCCAGCGATGCACCCTCGACATTTTCGGCTGCAGGGCATGGGAAGACATCTCATCGTGGACGGACTACTCGCTCAGCTACGTAGGAGGGACCTACTCTTTCACGGGACCATGGCACACGTTCACGCAAGGCTTTGGCAACCGTGTCCGCGTGGTTGCTGATGCGTGGTACAACGGCGCCGGCTACTACGCTGGCGGTGGGATTAGTTCTGAGATAACGAACTAACTCCTCGGCCGGTGGGGGAGCCGACTTGGCGGACGGTCGGCTCCCGCAACGCCTGGGCGAGGCGGCAAGCACATTGGTCGGATGAGGGGAGCGCATGCAGCAACCGGTCCTGCAAGCTCGCGGGCTGTCGATGCGGTACCGGCGGGGCGCATGGGCGCTCCGGGACGTCGACCTCTCGCTCGCGCCCGGAGGGGTGGTCGGACTGGTGGGCCCGAACGGCGCGGGGAAGTCGACCCTGCTCCGGCTGGCCGTCGGCTTCGACAGGCCGACGGGCGGCGAGCTCTCGGTGCTGGGCATGGACCCGTGGCGCGAACGTGAGGCCGTTCTGCGGCGCGTGGCCTACCTGCCCCAGTCGCTCGCGTTGTACAAGCGCCTGAGCGTCGCGGACCACTTCGACTACGTCGCCCACTACCGCGGCCGCGGCTTCGACCGGGCCCTTGCGACAACCCGGCTGGCCGAGCTGCAGGTGCCACTCGGCGCGCTGGTGGGGACGCTTTCCGGCGGGCAGGCAGCGCAGGTCGGGCTCGCCGTCGCGCTGGGGCTGCGCGCAGAGCTGCTGATCCTCGACGAGCCGCTGGCGAGCCTCGACCCGCTTGCCCGCCGCGGGTTCATCGAGGTGCTGACGGACGGGCTCGCCCGAACCGGGGCAACCGCGATCCTCTCCTCGCACATCGTGTCGGACATCGAGCGCGCCTGCAGCCGGCTCGTCGTGCTCGGGCTGGGGGAGGTGCAGCTCGACGCCGGCCTGGATGAGGCGCTCGCCAGCCACTTCGTCTGGGACGGGCCGGCGGACGCCGGCGCCCGGCTGGTCGCGAGGCTTTCGGGCCAGGAGTGCCTCTACGCGGGAGCGGCGGACGGGCGGCCCGCCGGGGCCAGGACGGCGGGCCTCGAGGACGTCGTGCTCGGGTACCTCACCGCAGGCCAGGCGCAGCGCCAGTGACGCCGGCCATGCTCTGGTGGCGGGAGAACCGCCGCCTGGTCGCCCTGTTCGCGGCGGCGGCTGCCGCCACCGCGGTCGTCGGGCTCGCCTACGCCGCGACCCTCTCCTGCGCGACGGGGCTCGGCGCCCGCGCGTGCGAGCTCTACCGCACCGCCAGCCCGCTGTCCGTCGGGGTGACGGCCGCCCTGGCGGTGATGACCACGGTCCTCGGCCTCCTCCTGGGTGCCGGCACCGTCGGCGGCGAGGTCGAGGGCGGCACGGCCGCCTTCGCCTGGTCGGTCGCGGGGAGCCGCGACCGGTGGTTCCGAGACAGGGTCCTCGTCGAGGCCGGCGTGCTCGCGGCCCTCGCCCTCGCCTGCGGCGCGGCGAACGCCGTCATCGTCGCCCAGTTGAACTCGGGCCATGACATCTCCGCCTCCTTCGTGTTCTACGGCGTGTGGGGCCCGATCCTCATCGCGCGCTCCCTGTTCGGCTACGCCGTCGGCCTGGCGATCGGCGCCTGGATGGGCCGCGCCGTCCCCGCCTTCGCCGCGGCGCTCGCGCTCGCCACCATCGTGCTCGTGGCGGCGCCGCTGGTCAGCCGCGCATTCGAGCCCGCGCACTTCGTCCCGGTCGAGGACCTCAGCACGACGCAGGCCATCGGCGTCGCCTCCGGCGTGCTGATGCCGGACGGCCAGCTCATCTCGTTCGACGAGTGCAAGGCCGCGGAGCCGAAATTCCCCTCGGACCCGGAGGGCAGCGCGCAGAACGCCTGGGAGGCCCAGCACTGCCCGATGTCGTTCTCCTTCGTGACCGGGTCCCAGATGCCCGCCGTCGAGGTCCGCGAGGCGGCCATGGAGGCGGCCCTCACCCTGCTCGCCGGCGCATTCGCGCTCGCGCTAGTCCGCCGCCGGCGCCTCTAGGTTGGGCGTCCTGTCGGCCGGGCGGCCGGTTGTCGGCCGGCTCCGCGGCGAGGTCCTCGTCGCCGTCGCCGCGACCGCCGCGATCAGCGCGGCGGTGCTGGCGCTGGCATGGAGCTTCCCGGGCGTGCGGGACACCCCGTCGGAGCGGGACTGGGTCGCCGCGGCGGCGTACGCCCATGCCGCGCTCGCCCTGGCGCCGATCGTGGCCGCGCTGGCCATGGCCACGACGCTCACCGCCGGCGACATCGAGGCGGGCACCTACCAGTTCGCGTGGTGCATCGCCGCGAGTCGGCGCCGCTGGGTCGCGAGCACGCTCGCCGTGGGGCTGGCGGTCCTGGCGCTGACGTCCGTCCCGCTGGTTGCCGCCGCCTGGGCGCTCGCCGACTCACTCGGGCCCGTGCTCAGCGCGACCTCGGGGCCGGCGCTGATCGACGCCGCCCCGGTGCTGATCGTCGTGCGCGCAGCGTGCGTGTTCGCGATAGGCGCCCTCGTCGGGCTCGCGAGCGGCCGCCAGATGCCGAGCATGCTCGCCGGGCTGCTGGTGTCATGCCTGGTCCTCGGCGCCGTCGAGATCGGCTTCGCCTCGCTGCGGGAGGCCGCCGCCGGCGTCGTCGACCCGCAGGACCCGGGCACGTTCCTGGTGGTTCCTTGGAACGGGGCGGCGCCTGGCGGAGGGTCAGCGCAGCGGGCGCTCGGCCTGACACCGCAGACCCGGCTGCTCCTGCTGGGCGGCGAGGTGGCCGTGCTTGTCGGCATCGCCGCCGCCGCCGCGCTGGGATCGGTCGCCGTGGCCGAGCGACGACGCGGCTGACGGCCTCAGAACCGTCCGGCTGCTCGTCCCGGGCCCCTCGGCGACCCGGTGATCGCGTCCGCGCTGGCGCGTCTTGATGCAACAGGTGTGCTTTCTGGTCGCCCGTTTCAGCCGAGGGATTGCCACGTCGCCTACACGTACGTACTCGACTCCAGCCGCCTGTCCCCGGACCGCGTGGGCTTCCAGCTACGCCGGGTAGTACGGCCGGGCGGAGGCGCCACAGCGGCCTCGCAGGACCTCGGGTTCCTGCTCGGCGCCGTGTATGACGGGTACGGGACCCGCTCAGAGACCCCGAGGCGGGCAGCACCGGCTCCGGCATCGCCTACGGGCACGACCTCGCCGGCCGCATCTGACCTCGGTCACCCCGTCCGGCGCAGACCCCACGACCGTAGCGTGACGCGATTGGGGCTCGTCGGTGGATACCCACAACTACGTGGCGGGCACGACTGGGTGCGCACGTTCACCTGAACTGGCCGCACTTGCGGGGCGGTTGATCATCCCAACGGTGAGCTTGGCAGACTTGACGGCCTGCACA
>CAIXZV010000315.1 GCA_903924005.1 uncultured Chloroflexota bacterium
CCGTGAAGCGGTGGGGCAGCCCCTCAGACATCCATTCCACATGCTCCACGGCCGTGTCGAACCTTGGGTCACCGTTGAACAGCACCTCGGGACGCAGATCGGTGTCGATCCGGACGGGGTAGAACCCGACGCGCTCGACGCCCTGCTTCGAGAACTCGGCGCGGGCGATCATGCTCTTCATCGCGTCCGGCCCCATCGGGAGCCTCGGGTACGCCGGGTCATGCTGCACGCCGTGACGGTGGCCGCCGATGTGGCCTGGGACGTGGTTGCCAATCTCGCGCTGCGACCAGAGGAAGTGGCTCAGGCTGTAGAAGCAGGCCTTGCCGCCGATCACCTCAACGCCCTTGGGGATGTGCGGGTGGTGGCCGAGGATCAGGTCGGCGCCGCTCTCGAACGCCGCCCGCGCAACCGTGCGCTGGTAGTCCGCGAGGATGCGCGGGATGTTGTGGATCCCCATGTGGAGCGAGACCACGCCCGCATCCGCCGTGGCCTTCGCCTTCTTGATGTCGGTCTTGAAGGCCTCGAGGTCTTCCTCGTAGGGATAGGTCATGACGCGGGGCGGTGTCCCGGGCTGCCAATCCATCGGCGTGTAGAACGTGTGGATCCGGAGCGGGGCGGTGCCGGGGTTGTGCTCGGTGGCGTTGTACCCCTCGCGCAGGATGCAGCTGTATCCGAGGATCGCGACCTTGACGCCGTCCTTCTCGACAATGGCGGGACGGCGCGCCTCCTCGGCGTTTCGGCCGCCGCCGATCGTCTGGATCCCCATCTCGTGGAACAGGTCCATCGTGTCGAGGAGCGCCTCTGCGCCCCAGTCCATCGCCTTGTTGCCGGCGAGTGACACGACGTTGAACCCGCACTCACCGAAGATCTTGGCGCGGGAGGGGTCCTGGCGACTGTAGTGCCCGTCGCCGTGGACTTGGAGATAGCCGCGTGTGGAGAAAATCTTCTCGCAGTGGGCAAACCGGACATCACCGGTGTCCAGAACCGGCTGGAAGACGGACCGATAGTCCGCAACCGGCTCGTAGTACGGACCGATGTCCCCAACGCCGAGCAGAACCAGTCGGCCGTCCTGCGGATCCGTACCCAATTCGGTCCCCTTTGCTGCCACCGAGCCTTGCGTCACGGCAGGGGCGAGTATAGTGTATTTCGGAACGAGTGTTCCGCAGTGTGGCGTCAGTCGCAGGGTCCGGCAACGGACTGCCTGAAACCGGCGCTGGCACGAGATTCGATACCCGGTCCGGCCGTCGCGCCAACGGTGCGCTCGCCTCGAGGACGCGTCCACGGGTGCCCGTTGTCCGTATACAAGCCGCCAGCCCCCGGCGGCCAAATGCACCGCATGGAGGTCACACGTGAGCGCAGGTACCAAGCGCGTCGTCGCCGGAACCGTTGACAGCGAGGCTGCGTACGGCTCGACCGTGGCGGCCGGAGGCGGGTTCGCCTTCTTTGCAGGCACCGCCATCGACGACTCCGGCCAACTGGCCGAGGCCGCCCGGCCCAAGGCCCCGTATGCCGGCTCCGCCGCGGCCCAGGCCCAGGCGCAGGCCAAGGTTGTGTTCTCGCGGCTGGACACGCTCCTGCCACTGGTTGGGTCCTCAGTAGGCGACATCGTGCAGCTTGAGCAGTACGTCAAGCTCAAGGTCCACGCTGATCCGTACTTCAAGATCGCGACCAGCAAGACCTACCTTGGCAAGGCCGTTCCGGTCGCCGCCACGGCGCAGGTCGGCTCGTACGATCCGGCTGACGCGGTCGTGTCGGTGACCGGTCTGGCGATCATCCCGGACGCGGATAGCGGCTTCGTCAAGGCTGAGCCCGAGGACCCGACCGGCGCGGCGTCCGCCAATCGCAAGTTCAGCGAGCTCATCACGGCGGGCCCATACGGCTTCACGACGCTCTTCCCGTCAGACCGCAAGACCGGTCTGCCGGAGGCCGCCCGCACGCCGGCCTGGATCTGGTCGGGCAGCGAGATCGGCGCCGAGGCCAAGTGGGGTCTGGACGAGCTTGCCGGCCGCCTCGCCTCGGTTGGCGCGACGTTTGAGGACATCGTCGACTACACGATCTTCCTCACCGACTCGAACGACCTGTTCGAGTGGGACCAGGCCCTCAAGGCCGTGGCCGGCGCTGCCGCCCCCACCCGGACGGTCATCCCGTCCCGCGGCTACGCGCTTCCCCGCCGCGAGAACGCGTTTGGCCACGAGGACGGCGCGCCGCGCATGGAGGTGCAGCTCCGCTTCCGCCGTGGCAACGATGGCCCGGCCAAGTCGGTGGTTGACGGCCCCGGCGCCGGCTTCGGCTACCAGTCCGCGGGCATGCGGCTTGGGTCGCTGCTCTGGACCGCGAGCACCGTTGCCGACGATCGCGATCTTGCGAGGCCGGTAGACGCGCAGATCGACTCGATCCTCGGCAAGCTCCAGACCACGCTGTCAAACGGCGGCGCTGGTCTCGACCAGACCCTGCGGGTCCGGGTGCTCCTCACCGATGGCCGCGATGTTCCGGCCGTGAACGCGGCACTCCGCCGGGCTATCCCCGCCAACCCGCCGGCCGTCTCGATCATCGTCGTCCCGACCGCCCTCCCGGTGGCCGAGGCGAAGGTCGCGATCGACGCCGTCGCCGTCGTCGAGTAGGGGGTCACAGTGACAGCGACCATCCGAGATCAGAGGATCGGCGTCATCGGGGTTGGCAACATGGGCGGCGCGGTCGCCCGGTCGATGGTCCGCGGCGGCTTTGACGTCGTCGTCTTCGACCTCCGCGCAGACGCCGTCCAGGCGCTGGTGGATCTTGGCGCATCCGCGGCAGCGTCCGTGGAGGACCTGGTTCGCCAGTGCAAGTGGGTCTCGGTGGTCGTCGTCAACGACGCCCAGGTCAACGAGGTCGGCGGCGCGGTCGTCGGCCTCGCCCAGCCGGGCACCATCGTCGCCATCCACAGCACCGTGCGGCCGTCCACGGTCGTGGCGCTGGCGGAGCTTGGCGCAACGCGCGGTGTCGAGGTCATCGACGTCGCGGTCAACGGCGGCAACGAGAAGGCCAACCTCGGCCTCTTGACCCTGATGATCGGCGGCGACGAGCAGCCGATCAAGTACGCCTGGCCGCTTCTGGAGTCATTTGGGGCGCACATCTTCCATATCGGGCCCGTCGGCAGTGGTCTTGTCGGCAAGCTGGTGAACAACCTCATCGCGCTTGGGAGCTATGCGCTCCAACTCGAGGCGATGCAGCTCGCGGCCGCGTACGGCGTCGATGAGGACACGATCGCCACGATCGTGTCCTACAGCCAGGGGGACAATCGCGGCATGCGCACGTGGGGCCGGCATGACCGCAAGCGGCGCGAGCGCCGTGCCCAGGGAACGGACTGGTCGTGGCGGATGGGCCGCGACCTCGATGAGGCGGCAATCGCCGCCGGGACACGAGGCGTCCTGCTGCCGCTCACGGCGGTTGCCGCACAGGCGATGCCCTACAAGCTCCGCCAGCGCGACGCCTTCCTCGATAGCCTTCCGCCGACGGCACCGATCCCCCTGTGTCGGGTCTGCGACAGCGAATTGGCCCCGCCGTTTCGTGAGTCGGGACTTCATCCCGAGTGTGTTGGCGGGTAGGCACCGTGCATGACCTAGAATCGGCCGTGCGGAGTTCGGCCCGCGATCGGCCG
>CAIXZV010000316.1 GCA_903924005.1 uncultured Chloroflexota bacterium
CCCTGGTTCAAAGGCCAGGATCTCTGCCGCGCGCCGATTAGCGGCAACGATTGCGCCCGCCGCGTTGTAGACCAGCACCCCGTCGCTCAGCGTGTCGAAGATGTCGCGCTGCAGTGCCTCCGATGCCCGAAGCGCGTCCTCGTCCCGCTTGCGCGCGGTGGTGTCGCGGATGATGCTCTGCAGGTAGTGAGCACCGTCAATCTCCACGCGGTGGCTGCTGACCTCCACCGGGAAGGTTGTGCCATCGCTCCGGCGGTGGGTTGTCTCAAAGAGGATGCCCTCCGGCCGGGCAGCGGCCGCCAACTGCTCGCCCATCAGCGGCCGGGCAGATGGTGCACGCAGATCACCGATGGATAGGCATCGGATCGCGTCCCGCTCGTACCCGTACGCCGCAAGGGCAGCATTGTTCGCTTCGACGATGCGGCCCTGCTCATCAAGCAGCAGCACGAAGTCGCGGGCGAGTTGGGTGACGTGTCCAATCCGCTGTTCCAGCGTGTCCCGCTCGCGTGCGGCCGCCTCAAGTCGATGACGCTCGGTCACCTCGAGGGTCAAACCGTGCCAGCGCGTCACGCGTCCGTCTTCGCCCCGTACAGCGCGCTCTCGTTCCTCAACCCAGATGACCTCGCCGTCGGCACGCCGCATCCGGTATTCGACGTGGTACGACTCGCGCTCCGACACGTCATCCCAGACGGCGCAGACCCGCGCCACATCCTCCTGGACCACACAACTCCGCCAGAACCCGGGTTGAGAGAGCGCGTCCGCCGTGAACCCGAGCATTGCCTCGCAGTGGTCCGACAGATAGACGCGGCCAAGCCCCGAGTCCTGCACCGAGACAATTGCGTCCAACTCTTCAACGAGGGAGTGATACCGCTCCTCCGAGGCTTGCAGATCCTCCATCGCTTCACGCGTCAGCGTGGTGTCGCGCGAAACCCCCACCATGCCAAGCAGCGAGCCGTCTGCGGCGGCAAGCGGGCCTTTTGTGGTGACGAGCCAGTGCAAACGCCCATCAGCCCCAGGACGTCGCTCTTCGTAGGTGACCGAATGGCTGGACGCCATGACCACGCGGTCCGCGGCCATGATCGCGGCGGCATCCTCGGGCGGGAACAGAGCCGAATCGTCGCGGCCGAGCAGACCTGCCGGATCGACACCTGTGAATGCCGCCGCAGCGGCATTGAAGAGAAGGTAGTGCCCGACGGTGTCCTTCACATAGACCAGATCGGCCGTGGACTGGATGACGGCGGAGAGCAGGTCACGGCTCTCGCGCAGCTGCGCCTCTCGGAGCAGCAGCATGCTCTCCGTCCCCTGCTGCTGGGTCACATCAAGGCTCAGCGTCACGACATAATCGGGCTTCACCGGGATCATCGTCACCCGGTAGGTCTTGCCCAGCGGCCCAACGGTGGTCTCTTCCGCAAGCGCCTCGTTTGCGGCCAGCACCTGTCTGGCCATGGCAAGGTACGCGGCTATCGCCTGCGGCCCGTAGGCTGCGAGACCGCTCAGGGGTGTGCGCCACCCGGCTGCCCGGCTGGCCGCAACGGCATTGAGCGCAACGGCCTCCAGGTCAACGATTTCGCCTGACAGGTCGCGTACAACGCGGTACAGGACGCCAATGAGCGGCGCCTTCTCAAAGAGCAGCAGAAACGCCTTGGAGGGATCGTCTTGGGGCTCGCCTGGCGCGGTTGGGCCAACGTCGGCTCTGGCGGTCTGATGGCGCGATGCGCCACCGCCAGCCTCATGTTCAGCCACTTGCCCTCACGTTGAGCGGAGGATCGCTCCACCCGAAGACCCCACTAGGCCAGCGTGCCACGGGGATGTCGATAGCGCGAGTGCCATGACAGGCCCCATTGGGGGGGGATTGGCCGTCCGGCCTCGCGGCCGCGAGGCGGTCGAGCCGCCCGGCCGCGAGGCGGTCGAGCCGCCCGGCCGCGAGGCGGTCGAGCCCAACGAAGGGCGTTACCCGCCAGCCACCTGGCGCGCCCAGCGCTCGCGTGTCCGCCACGGAGCAAACCCCTCGCTGCGGTACAGACCAAGGGCGCCCTGGTTCCGCCCGTTGACGGACAGCCGAACCTCTCCAACTCCCTGTCCTCGGAGGCGCTGTATCCCCCATCGCAACAATTGGCGGCCGATCCCCTGGCCTTGCCGGTCCGGAGCGACGCCGATCGCGTGGATCTCCGCGTCTGGCCCAACCCGACCATCCCTCCGGTCGGCGAACGTCGAGCAGAAGCCCACCAGAAGACCGGTTGCCGCATCGGCTGCAAGCAGGATGTCCAAGTCGTCCACGTTTGGATCGGCGGGCGCCGTCTCAAGCGTGGCGAGGTCAACCTCCATGGGCGTCGGGTGATCCGCGAACGCCCGGTTGTGCAGCTCCGCCCAGACGCGCAGGTCCGTGTCCCGTGCGAAGGGCCGCGCAAGCACGCCAGCCGGCCAGCGAGGGTCCGCAGAGGCCGTGTCGGCCGGCAGCGACAGGTCCCACACGGTTGAGTGGTGGCCAAACCCTGTTGCCCGCAGGAACGCCTCGCCAGCGCCGTCGCCCGGCAGCGTGCCCATCAGGACGGCGGGACGGCCGCGCTCGCGCTCAATGTCCACCGCCGCCGCGATGAGCGCACGGCCAATCCCCTGCCGACGCACATCCGGCTGAACCACGACAAGCTTGAACTCAGGCGAGGCAAAGCCCAGGACGGACCCGTCGGCTCCAAACGCGGCGGCCACCGGGGTGGGGTTAAACCGGAACGAACCCAGAAAGAACCCGCCCTCGGGGTCCGAGGACGCATGGAACTCCCCGGCGGCCCGGGCGCGCGCAACCTGTGGCGCCAGCGCCTCGATATCGGCGGCCGTGATCCGCCTGACGTCCGCCACGGAGCTTGGTTAGGCCTTTGGCGGCAGGCCGACGAACTTCAGGCCGAGCTCCTCAAACTGCTCGGCGTCCGGCGCTGACGGCGCCTCGAGCATCAGGTCGGAGCCGGACTGCGTCTTCGGGAACGCCATGACCTCGCGGATGTTCGTCTGGTAGCTCAGCAGCGCAGCCCAGCGGTCAACGCCAAGGGCGATGCCGCCATGCGGCGGGGCGCCGTACTCAAAGGCCTCCAGGATCGCCCCGAAGCGCTCGTGCATCTGCTCCTTGCTGTAGCCCTGCAGCCCGAAGCTGCGCGCCAGCAAGACAGGGTCCCAGATTCGGACCGAGCCGCCGCCCAGCTCCCAGCCGTTCAGCGCCACGTCGTACTGCATGGCCTTGGCGCGGCCGGCGGGATCGCCCGGGTCCCGGACGCCAAGATCACCGGACGTGGTGGTGAGCAGGACCTCGTCCTCCGGCACGACGCCGCTGAACGGGTTGTGCGTGGCGTCCCAGCGCGTGTGCTCAGCGTCCCACTGGTACATGGGGAAGTGGTGGACCCAGCAGTACGCAAGCTCGTTCGGGTCGGCCAGGCCAAGCCGCCCGCCAAGCTCCACGCGGAGTCTGCCAAGGACGTCGTTGGTCTTGTCGCTGCCGTCCGCAACGATCAGGATCAGGTCGCCGTCCGCTGCGCCCGCCCGCTCGCGGACCAGCGCCTGCGTTGCCGGCGCAAGGAACTTGGCGATGGGCCCGTGGAGCTCCCCGCCCGCCTGGACGGAGAGGTTCACCAGGCCGCGGGCGCCAAAGCGCTTGGCGGTTTCGGTGAGGTCGTCGATCTCGCGACGGGTGGCGCCACCCATGCCGGGCGCGGTGATGCCCTTCACGCGTCCGCCTGAAGCCAGCGTCTCGTCAAAGACGCGGAACCCGCTGTCGGGCGTGCCATCGGCCGCCTTGAGCACTGGCGCAAGGTCAAAGAGCTCCATCGCAAACCGCAGGTCCGGCTTGTCGGACCCGTAGCGCTCGATGGCGTCGTCGTACTCAAAGACCGGGAACGGGATCTGGCGGATGGGCCGATCCGGCACCGTAGCGCGGGTGACCTGGATCACCATCATCTCGATAAAGTCGCGGACGGTGTCCTCGTCCACAAAGCTCATCTCGAGGTCCAGCTGCGTGAACTCCGGCTGGCGGTCGCCGCGGAGGTCCTCGTCGCGGAAGCAGCGGGCAATCTGGAAGTAGCGGTCGATCCCGGCCACCATCAGCAGCTGCTTGAGCTGCTGCGGGCTCTGCGGCAGTGCGTAGACAGTGCCGGGCTGGAGCCGGCTGGGGACGATGAAGTCCCGCGCGCCCTCCGGCGTGCTCTTGATCAGGTTGGGCGTCTCAACCTCGATGAAGCCATTGGCGTGGTGGACTTCCCGGATGGACTGGACGAGGCGGCTGCGCAGCATGAGTCGGCGCTGCATGGCCTCGCGGCGAATGTCCAGGTAGCGGTAGCGGAGACGCAGCGTCTCATCGATGGTGGCCTCGGGATCGTTGATGTAGAACGGCGGGGTCTTCGCCTCGTTGAGGATCCGGATGCTGCGCACCTGGAGCTCCACAGCGCCCGTGGCGAGCTTTGCGTTGTCCATGCCCTCGCCGCGCTCCGCGACGATGCCCTCAACTGCGATGACGAACTCTGATCGCACCCGCGTGGCGATCTCGTGGGCCTCGGGGGCGTCGCCCGCGTCAATCACCACCTGGGTGATGCCGTGGCGGTCGCGCAGGTCGATGAAGATGAGCTTGCCGTAGTCCCGGCGGCGGTGGACCCAGCCCGAGAGCTTGGCCGTGATCCCGTCATCCGCCAGCCGGAGATCTCCACAGGTGTGGCTGCGGTAGGGCGTGGCGAGCAGGCGGGGGTCAGCGGACACGGGTGTTGTGGCTCCGGTTGCGGATGTGGCTCTTCGGTATCGTACCCGGCCGCCCCGCCCCGGGCGCTCGGCTGCCCCTGCGCTGCCGGTGATCCTGGCCGTATTCACTCCATGCATGCCGAAACGGGAAGCCCGCGGCTACGGCCTCGTCATGCCCCGCGTCAGCCTCGACACCGGCTTTTCGGGCCCCGGGAATCGGCCAAGGCATGCACAGCATGGATGGCCCGCCGTTCAAGGGTGGCGGCCAGCAGGTCCTTCGCGGGTCAGTGTGACCAACCACAACCGATCCCCTGTAGCCAGCCATGCCACGCATACGCCCGGCGTGAACGCCAGACGCGCGCGCTCAGCCGTGCTTGTGTGAGCCCTCGGCGCGCGCCAACTCGCGGGCGAGGTCGTCAACGGCAACTAGCCGCTGCGTCCCCGCCTGGAGGTCGCGGACCTGCACCTGGCCGTCAGCCATCTCGTCGCCAAGGATCACCGCGAAGTGCGCCCCGTCCTTCCCGGCGGCCTCAAGCTGGCGACCAAGCTTGCGTCGCGCGAGATCAGCCCGGGCGCGAAGGCCACCGGCACGCAGCATCGTGGCAACACGAAGCCGGCCGATCGTGTCCTCCGGGTCTGCGCCAACCACCACGGCCAGTGGTGCTGTTTCGGGCTCCGCCACGACGCCCTGCTCCGCCAATACCAGCGCAACCCGGTCAAGGCCAAGCCCAAAGCCAATCCCTGGCGTGGACCGCCCACCAAGCAGCTCCACGAGGCCGTCGTATCGGCCGCCGCCGCCAAGCGCCTGCTGCTGGCCCTCCCGTCCGGCCACGTAGAACTCAAACGCGGTGCGCGTGTAGTAGTCCAGCCCGCGAACAAGGCCCGGCTCCACCCGGTACGGGACGCCAAGTGCATCCAGATGCGCCTTGACGCTCTCAAAGTGCGCGGCACAGGCATCACACAGGTGATCGGTGATACGCGGCGCAACGGCGTTGAGGCCCGCCATGTCGGGATCCTTCGAGTCCAGCAGCCGCAGCACGTTTCGCTCAAGGCGGTCGCGCTCCGTGGGCGGCAGGGTGTCAAGGTGGCCCCGGTAGTAGGCCTTCAGCGTCTCGACGTAGGCGGGCCGACACGCGGGATCGCCAATCGAGTTGACAAGGACCTCAACGCCGCGGACACCCGCTTCTGCGTAGAACCGGTGGCCAAGCTCAATGACCTCGGCGTCGATCGCCGGCCCCGCATCGCCCACGGCCTCCACGTCAAACTGCCAGAACTGGCGATATCGGCCGGCCTGCGGGCGGTCATACCGGAACATCGGCCCGGTCGTGGTGAGCTTCACCGGCTGCGGCCAGGTCTGCATGCCGTGCTGGATGAAGGCGCGCATGATCCCGGCAGTGGGCTCCGGGCGCAGCGCCCAGGACTCGGCCTCCTCCGTGCGCGGCGCAATGCGGAAGAGCTCCTTCTCCACGACGTCGGTCACCTCGCCGATCCCCCGCTCAAACACGGCGGCCTGCTCAAAGATCGGCGTCTCGATGGGCCGGAATCCGTACCGCGCGGTGAGGTCCGCAGCGATGCGCTGCAGGCGGTCAAAGACCGCGCGGTCGGCGGGGAGCAGGTCTCGGGTGCCCCG
>CAIXZV010000317.1 GCA_903924005.1 uncultured Chloroflexota bacterium
CGACGATGCGGCCCTCGCTCTCCGCCACGACACCGTGAAACTTCGGGTGGAGGATGAGGCTGTGGATTGGCTCGGCGGCTGCGGCAACCGTGGGGAAGTCCGGCGGGAAGCCGTGGTTGATCGCGACTGCGGCGAATGCCTCGTAGCAGATGCGCCCGCAGGCCTCCCAGTCGTCGGGGCGGGCCTCGCGGAGCACGATGCGCCCAGGTTCGCTTGTTGGAATGTCCATGCTGGCGATCGTATGGATGCCCCGGCGGAGTGCTGAGAGCCGAACGGCCCGTCAGGACCTGCTCGCGGAAACCCGAAGCCTGTGCGCCTGCGCGCTCGTCCCGGGTGGTCCGGATGCACCATTCCGGCACGACGGCGGCGCACCAGCGCGCGGTAGCCGATAATCGCCCACGCGCTGCAACCGCCGCCACACACACGAGGGGCACGATGACCGCTACCGGCATGTTTAGTCTCGCCGGCAAGGTTGCCGTCATTCCCGGTGGCGGTGGCGGGATCGGCGTGGCGCTGGCTCAGGCGTTTGCGGCTGCCGGTGCAAAGGTTGTCGTGTCCGGCCGGCATCCCGAGGCGCTTGAGGCTGCGGTTGGGCGCGTGGAAGCGGCGGGCTCAGAGGGCTTGGCGGTTGTCGCCGATGCCACCAGCGAAGCGGATGCCGATCGGCTTGTGGCCGAGGCCCTCGCGCGGTTTGGCCGGATTGACTGTGTGGTCAATGCCGTGGGCGGGGGCGCGGGCAAGGTTCTCCACCCCGCCGAGGACTACCCCCGCTCGGATTGGGACTGGATCATGGAGCTCAACGTCCGGAGCACCATCGTCCCCACCCAGGCAGCGGTCAGGGCGATGATCAAGGCCGGGCACGGTGGGGCCGTCCTCAACATCTCGTCTGTCCGCGCAAGCCTTGGCATTGATGCTGGGTACTCGGCCTATGTCGCCGCCAAGGGCGCCATCAGTTCGCTGACCCGCCAGTGGGCAACCGAATGGGCCCGGTACGGGATCCGGGTCAATGCGATCATGCCCACCTTTGTCGACACCCCGCAGGTTGCGTCCCTGCTCTCGGATCCGGCGTTCAAGGCCGGGATCGTGGGCCGAATCCCGCTCCGTCGCGTCGGTGAGACGGCGGACATCGTGGGGCCGGCCGTGTTCCTCTGCTCAGGTGCCGCGGCCTTTGTCACCGGTCAGATCCTCGCGATCGACGGCGGCCTGACCGCAACCCAGTAGCTGGCCGGCGTAGGCCGGCGCAACCCAGTAGCTGGCCGGCGTAGGCCGGCTCAGGCGCCCGAGACCACGCGGTCCAGGTAGTCGCCGGTCTTGGGGTCCTTGAGGATCAGCTTCTGCCGCCCGTCGGGAAGGAGCTCCCGCTTGATGACGACGAAGCCCTCGTACGCCTCCGGGTGCTTTGCGATGTGCGGGGTCTCGCCGCCGCGCCACTCAAACAGCTCCACCGGCGCCCACGTCCTTGATTTGGCCGAACGGTACGCCGCATCCATCACCGCGTTCACGACATAGCCGTCGTAGAGCGTCTCGCGCGGGGCCGTGCCGTTGTCCATGGAGTTGAACATGTCGGAGAACATGTCCACGTAGCCCAGTTCGGCAACCTCGTCGCCAACCGGGAACAGCCAGCCGGCCGCGGTCTCGGCCTTCTCCGCCACGTAGCCCCCGCCGCCGCCCGCGGTGAACATCTCAAACCCGGTGCGCAGGAAGTGGTTGAGCCAGATGGTGCCGTGGGTGCCGGCAACCTCATCGCGCAGGTCCATGCCACCGCGGAACGTCCAGCTCACCTCGAACTGGCCGATGGCACCCGACGCAAACCGGATGAGCGCAATCGCGTTGTCCTCGTCCTCGATGGGGTGGACCATCGTGTCGGTGGTGCACATGACTTCCACCGGCCGGTTGCCCTTGCCCACGAAGTTGCGGATGATCTCGATGCAGTGGCAGCCAAGGTCGATGATGGCGCCGCCGCCCGTCAGCCGCCCGTCCCAGAACCACGCGCTGTGCGGTCCGGGGTGCGTCTCGCGCGACCGGACCCAGGTCACGTCGCCTAGGGCGCCGTCCTCAACGGACTTGATGGCCTTGAGCGTCTTGGGCGTGTAGCAGAGGTCCTCGAGGTAGCCGCCAAAGATCCCGGCCTTCTCAACGGCCTCCAGCATCCTGCGTGCCTCGTCCGCCGTCCGGCCCAGCGGCTTTGTGCAGAGCATGGCCTTGCCGGCCTTGGCGACGGCCTCGACGGCCTGCTCGTGAAGGTGGTTTGGCAGCGCCACCACAACAACGTCGGTCTCGGGGTGGCGGATGGCCGCCTCCATGTCCGTGGTGAACTCGGGGATGTCCCACCGGTCGCTGAACGCCTTGCCCCGGCCCTCGCTGCGCGAGTAGACAACCCTCACGCGGTCGCGGCCGCGCTGGCCGTGCAGCGTCATGGTGTAGAAGTCACCGATGAGTCCGGTGCCGAGCATCGTGATGGCGTGTGTCTGCATGTGCGGGGTGGCTCCCTATAGGTGGCGGTGACTGATTCTAGGCCCGCCGATGCCGCCCCCGGGGGCCAAGTCTGCGCGGAGGCGCACGACGTTCCGGCGCCTTCGGCCCGGTCGCATTCACTCCATGACTTGCCACAGGGGAACGAAGCCCACAAGCCCCGCGCCGGTGGCTGCCTCCGCCGCCACACGCAGTCGGACACGTCGGGCCGCTCTCGTTATCCAGCGCGCGATGCATGAGGCGAATGTGCCCGCGCTCACAGCGTCGATATCCCGGCGTTGGGATGCCGCCAACGTGGCTGCCGGGGTATGCCGGCCCTGGCGCAGGACCGTATCGGCGCGCTTTCCCTTGAGGCAACCATGGCGTGCATACGGCAGGCGCCAAGGCCTCGGAGGACGCCTGAGGATGCCACGCGGCGGCCTCCCGGGGGACCAACCGAGCGCCTCCGGGGCGTTCGCGATATCGGCCGCAGACGTCTCCGCGCCATGCGTCTATGATCCGCGGATCGGTCTGGGTCGCGGGGCAAGACCTTGTGGGCAGACCGACGCCGCTCACTGAGGTGAACCATGGGCGAGAAGGGGATTGACCCGGGCGCTGCGCAGGCCAACCCGGGCATCGGCATGGCAGCGATGCCAGGCTTCGGAGGTCCGATCCAGGAGGCGCTCCCGCAGCAAAGTGGGAAACCGCCGCAGCCGACCCCGCAGCCCGCGGGCGACCCGGTTAGCGAGGTGGTCGGGGACATCCTCGATCCGCTTGGCATCCACAAGCTGTTCTGACCCCACCTGACGTCGAGGAGCGTTGACCATGGGCGAGAAGGGCATCGAGGCGCAAGGCAGCGGCGGAGCAACCGACCTCGCCGGGACGTCGGTCCACCAGTTGGTTCGGCCGCAGAGCGGGGCGCTCGACGCGGTGACCGGCATGGCCGCAATGCCCGGCGCGACCACCGGTCCGGGGCTCGGCGCCCCGGGTATTCCGATCCCCGGCGGCGCCCCGGGTATTCCGATCCCCGGCGGCGGCCTGGGCAATCCCAACCCCGCCCCGGGCGGCGGCCTGGGCAATCCCAACCCCGCCCCGGGCGGCGGCCTGGGCAATCCCAACCCCGCCCCGGGCGGCGGCTCGGGTGCCTCCTCAGGTGGCTCCGCGAGTGGGAACGGGCTCGGGGAGCAGGGAAGTGCGTAGGCGACTGGCCAAGCCCTGACAGGCTCCGGGTACTGCAAGCCTCCAGCACGCTATCGGCGGCTGATCTATGGCGATCGACGCTGCTTCAAGAGACCGGCACCGTGGTGGGCGTCGGTCCGAGTCCGGTGGTGCGCCGTTCCGTGAGGACCCGGCCCGTGAGGACCCGGCCCGTGAGGACCCGGCCCGTGAGGATCCGGCCCGTGAGGATCCGGCCCGTGAGGATCCGGCCGATATCGTCAGCCGGCTCCTCGTCGGCGGCCGCCCGGCTGCCGCGCTCCCGCCGGCTGGGATCGCCGGCATCGAGCAGGAGTACGAAGTCCGCGTTGACGGCACGCTGGTTGACTTCGCCGACCTGATCGAACGCGTGGCGCCCGCCGGGGCGTCCCGCCGGTTTGCCTTTGACGCGCAGGCCCGGATCGTCAGGTCCGGGGCGGTGTGGACCGTTGATGCGCCTCACGCCGAGGTTGCGACGCCGCCTCGTGAGCTCGGCCTGGGCATCGCCAGCCGGCTTGCCGACGACGCGCTGACCGAACGTGACGCGCTTCGCCGTCGACTGATTGCCGCCGTCCCCGGGCATGTTGAACTCCGCGGCTACTCGACCCACCTCAACGCTTATGCCGACGACGTTGACGGCTGGGCGCTGGTGGGGCATGTCGCTGTGACCTATGCGCCCGCTCTGATGCTCCTGGCCGAGCGGCCGAGTTCGCCTGGGCTGCTGGTCCGGCCCAGACCGCGCCGGCTCGAGATTGGCACGGAGTACCTGGAGTCGCGGGAGGATCTGATCGCCGCGGCCGTGCTGGTGCTGGCGACCGCCGTGGCCGCGTGGCCCGTGGGCCGGGGCGACGCGCAGTCACCGCTGCCGGCGCTGGATGGCAGTCGCCTGCAGACAACGTGGCAGCGCCCCGGCTGGTTTGTGCCACGCGATGCGTTTGGTGAAGACCTGTACCGGCTTGGCCGTGCCGCCCGCCTGCGGCTGGCCGGTGGCTCAACGGTGGCGGCGGGCGAGCGGCTGGCGCAGACATGGGAGCACCTGCGTCCGTTGGCGGCGGCCTTTGCGACTGGCGACGAACTCGCGCTTGTGGACGACCTGGTCGCTGGCCGACTGCTGCTGCCGATGGAGCGCGGCCTGCCGTCGGACCCGCTTGTCCGCCGAGTGCCCCGACGGCAGCGCGCCTCGGCATCTACGACGCCGCCTGTGCCGGTCCAGTCGGTTCTCGCGGTGCGGCCTCGAACCCGCGGTCGGCTTCGGCTGAGCCCCGAGGCCATCACGTGGGATCAGGCCGTGCTTCGGGTGTCGCACCCGGCGCGGACCTTCTACCTTGCGGTGCCGCGCGAGGCGGGCCAGCAGTTTGAGGCGGCGTGGGCGTCGGGCGCCCTGGATGCGCCGCTAGCTGCATTCGCTGCGGGCGCCCCGACGGACCGCGTGGCGGTGCTGGACCAGGCGCGGGCCGGCGTGTTTGACGCGGTCGAGCCCGCACAGTTCGCTGCCGAGCGACTCCAAAGCACCAAGCCCCATGCGCCGAGGCAGAAGCCACGCCCGCCGCTGGTGCTCCCCGCCATGCCCATGGCGCTGCCGCCAGTGCCTCCCGTGCCCCCGCTGCCCGCTCAGCCCGTCGCGCCGCCCGTGGTCCTGGAGCCGCCAGGCCAGCCACCCGCGGCGATCCCGTTGCCTCCCGTCGAGCAGCCGCCACTCGTGCAGCGGCCCATCGTGCCGCCCGGGCGTCTTCGGCCGCCCTGGCAGCGGCCCCCGGTCATCATTGGGCTCATCGGCATCATCGTTGTCGTGGTCCTGGTGCTGGTGGGGATCCCGGCGCTCAACAGGCAGCCCACCGGCACCGCGTCACCCTCGGAGTCGCCCTCCCGATCGCAGTGTCTGCCCGGCGAGGTCTGCGCCGCGCAGTCCGCCAGCGCGCCAGTCAGCCCGTCGGCCAGCGGGTGCATCCCGGGCGTCGCCTGCGGATCGCCGTCGCCCTCGGCCTCGCCGTCGGCTTCCGCTTTGCCGTCGCCTTCCGCCTCGCAGTGCGTGCCCGGCCAGGTCTGCGGCTCGCCGTCACCCGCGCCCACGCCAACCGCGTCACCCGCGCCCACCCCAACCCCGACGCCGCGCCCCACGCCGGACCGGACGGGGCCGTCGATCACGGGGCTCCGCTGGAAGCCGCCCCTGATCGGCGTGCAATTCGTTGGCAACCAGTGCGCGATCGATCCAACTACGGCGACCGTGATCGTGACGGTCACCGATCCATCCGGCATCTTGTCGGTCGCGCTCAACTACCGGCGGCCCGACGACGCGTCCACGCAGTCGGTCCCGATGAGCCACGCGACGGGCGGCATCTACAGCGTCGTGCTGAACACGGCCGTTGGAGCCAACTGGTCGTCCGTGAACGGGACCTATGTGATCCAGCTCGGCGTCAGCGCCAAGGACAAGGCGGGCAACGTGCGCACGCTCAGCCTCAAGCCGGGCTTCACTGTGGAGCCCTGCAAGTAGCGCGAAGCTATCCGCCGATCGCCTCGAGCAGGTGCGGCGCAACCGCGTTGAGCAGCGGTTCGCCTGCGGCATATCGCCGGATCTGGTCGGCCGCCAGCGCGAAGGATCGCCCGATCGACGCCGGCGAGTCGCCCGCGTTGTGGGGCGTGATGAGGACGTTTGGCATCGCCCACAGCGGATGGCCCGTCGGCAGCGGCTCGGGGTCGGTCACGTCCAGCACGGCGCGCAGCCTGCCGCTTGCAAGCTCGCTCACCAGCGCGGCGGTCACGGTTGTGCGCCCGCGGCCCGCGTTCACGATGAGGGCGCCATCGGGCAGCAGGCTCAGCAGCCGCGCATCCACCAGACCCACCGTCTCGCGCGTAAGCGGCAGCATGTTCACAAGGACATCGGCCGCGGGCAGCAGCTGCGCAAGGTCTGCGATCCCCGCCATGCCCTCGCGCGCGCTTCGGCCCACGCCCGTCACGTGCGCGCCAAGGGCCCTGAGCCGCTCAGCGGCGGCCGATCCGATGGACCCCTGACCGAGGATGACAACCTCGGCACCGGCAACCTCACGCGGCGGCATGAACCCGCGCCACACAGCGGTTGCCTGGGCGTCACGGGCAAGCAAGAGGCCGCGGTCCATGGCCAAGATCGCCCCGACCACCCACTCGGCGAGTGGCCCGTCGAAGACGCCCCGGGCGTTGTGGACAAGCACGCCGTGCGGCATCCGGCCCGCCATCCAGTCCACCCCTGCGCTTGTGGCCTGGACGACGCGCAGCCCGGTCATCTGGTCAATCGCCGCGAGGAAGCTGCGCCGTCCGGCATCGGCAACCACGGCCATCTCGATGCGCGCGAGTACTTGGGCCTGGGCGGGGTTCTCCGCCGGCCACGGCGCAAGCTCCACATTGGCAGGCATGGGGCCAACCGAGCCCGAGCCCCGCGGATCGATGAGGCAGACGGAGATGCTGCGCTGGCCGGCGGTCACAGGGTTTACAGGGTGCACGCGCCCATTCTGCACGGCCGCATGCACTCCATGCATGGCCACTGGGGATCGACGGCGACAAGCTGGCCTGGACAGTACTTCAGCCTTCATGCGGACCCTTCCGTCCGCCCAGCCATGTCGCTTCGAGAGGGCGCTATGCATGGAGCGAGTGCACCCACGCGCACCGTGCCGCGGCAGGGCCCAACGCCGCCCAGCCGAAGCAAACCAACGCCGCCGCGGACCCGAACAGGCCCGCTTCCCCTGGAGGCAACCATCGGATGCATACGGCCGAGTCGAACGGTGGCACGTGCGCAGGAATGCTGGTGAGGACGGGCAGGGGCGGCGGGTCGGCTGCTGGCCACCCGCCAAGTCGTCACGCTTCCGCTGGCCGTTGACAGTGCGTGCCTTCCCACCGACGCTACGACCGCACACACCTTGCAAGAGCGACCACGCAGGAGCACCAGATGTGGTTCCGACCCCGCCGCGGGGCACCCACCGAGACCGGACGGCTTGAGGCGTTCAGTGACGGTGTGTTCGCCGTCGCCATCACGCTCCTCGCCCTTGACCTTGCGCGGATCCACGCCGACGAAGGGGCGACCCCGCCGGTGACGCTGTTCGAGAGCCTTGCGACACAGTGGCCGACGCTGCTGGCCTTCGCTGGGGCATTCGCGTTTGTCGGCATCGCCTGGACGAACCACCACAACGTGTTGATGCGGGTGAAGTCGGTCTCGCGCTCGCTCAACGGCGCAAACCTCGTGCTCCTCGCCGGCATCGTCGTGGTCCCGTGGGCAACCTCTAACCTCGCAGAGGCGCTGGGAACGCCGGGCGCCGAGGCCGGCCGGCAAGCGATCCTCCTCTATGCCGCCGTCACGATGGCAGGCTCCGTGACCTGGGGGCTGCTCTTCCACGTGCTCGCGTCGAGCCCTGAGCTCCTCGGCGATCCGGCCCACGTTCGCGGGTTCATGACGGACCGGGCGGCCTCGGCGATCGGGATCGGCACCACGGCTGGAGCCGCGGCGATTGGCTGGTTCGTTTCGCCCATCCTCGCGACAGCGCTGCTCGCCCTGCTCCCGCTGATCTACGCGGTTGGGTCTGAGGGGTTCGAGCGCACCGATGGCCGTGCGGCGGAGCCGACCTGATGAGGAGCCCCGAGGCGCAGTCGGCCTGATCGGCGGCCCGCCATGGGCGCGCAAGGGCCTGGCGGCCACACGTAGGGAAAAGTGGAGCGGGAGACGGGGTTCGAACCCGCGACATTCAGCTTGGGAAGCTGACACTCTGCCAACTGAGTTACTCCCGCTCGGGAGGACGTCATCTTAGTGGAGACGCGCGCGCGCCTCAACTCCGAGAGCAAGTCGACGGCTGTGGGCTCGGCGAGAACCAGGTCGGCATGCCAGCGTCATGTGGCGGCCTTGAGCGCTGGGGTAACGGAACCGGCGCTGCCGCGTCTCCAGAGTGTCGCTGAGCGAGTTCGACCAATGCGTCGGGCGGTTGGCGGCAGACTTGGAGCCTAGGGTGCGCCGCGTATTCACAACCTCCGCGAGACGCTTGGTGTGGGTGTCTGCTCCAGCAGGGTTTGCTAGCGCCGACACGTCGGGGGGCTGCGCTGGTGCGGCAAAGCACAGGACCGTGCGGAAACGGCCCGACAGCGTTCTCGGGCGCACCGTGTACGGCACTGTCATGATGGTGGCGTGCCCGACCGACCCCAACCGCAGACGGTGTCGACCTGCCGAGCCAGGGGTCCGGGTATCACGACCGGACCGAGCAACGATGTCTGCATCCGCCACGCCTTCGGCCGCGTCTGGCCCTGATTGCATCCGGGACGGCACGCGGGTTGCGCACCACCGGACGGACCGCAGGATGGAGAAGGTGGCAGTCGCAACACGGACGAACATCGGAGGACACCGGTGACAGCTCGCCGGCGCCTGGTGGCGCTAATGCTCCTTGCGGCGTCAGCAGGTGTCATGGGCGGGCGAACCCTTGCCTATGAGCAGAGCCTCGGCGGCCTGACGGGGATCACGGGCGCCGCTCTCCTGTCGTTTGGCATCGGGCTGGCAGTCGTTGCGCTCGTGGTGCTCGGTCTGGTTGCCTCAATGCGCGGCGCTGGACCCAAGACGTCGGTCGTCATGCCGTGGTTCGCGTCGGCGGGGGTCCTCGTGATCGGCGCGCTCGTCGGCAACCTGAGCGCTCCGCTGCTGGGCGGCACCTACCGCGAGCCCGTGGTGCTGACCGCCGCGGCGGGTGTCAGCCTTCAGCTTGATCCTGTGTCGATGTCCTTTGTCGCCCAAGACCAGGGCCAAGCCGAATGTCGGTCGCAGCCGGACGGCCGCACGATGGTCAGCCTGTCTGCCCTTGATCTTGGGAGGCTCGGCCCGGGCACCGTCCGCGCCGGGCTGACCCTGCCGGACGGCAGCAACCCCGCCCCGGCCATCGAGATCTTCATTGACGGCGGCTCGCTGCCCGACGGCGCGGCGCCGGTCTCATGGAGCGGCACAGCGTCCGTCGCGAACCTGGGCGCCGACCAAAGGTCAGGACAACTCACGTTCCTGGATCTGCGGCTGGCAACCCTGAGCGGCAAACCGGCTGCCGACCCATCCGCGACCGGCGCTGTGATTGGCTGGCCGCTCTCGCTGTCCGGCGGGCTCAGGTGGACCTGTGGGCCGTGGCCCGCGCCACCGGGATCGGCGGAGCCTCCGCCACCATCGGCGGCCGCAGGCGCCACGGGTCCGCCGGCGACCCCGCAGGCAACCCCAGCAGCAGCCGCGTCACCCGCGTCACCCGCGCCGCCCGTGGCCGTGCGGGGCCGCGACTGGGAGTGGCGCGACGTCTGGTATCAGGATCCGCAGGGTCAGTCACCCTCCTTGACCGGGGTCCTGTTCACCGGGGCGGGCTTCACCGCGTGGGGTCCCAATGCGTCCGGCGGGTCGGCAATGGTGGCGTCCACCAGCGACCTCAGCGGCTGGGGCTCGGTGGGGTCGGTTGGCCAGTTCGCGGGGGTCCGGATTATCGGCCTGGCGTGGGCGCCTGCCGGGATCGTGGCGCTCGGCTCCGACAAGGCGGGCGCGGTGCACGCCTGGGTCTCTGCCGATGGACGAAGCTGGAAGGCGGGGCCCGCCCGGACCGGCATCGACGGCACGGTGCGCGCCATCGCCAGCTCGGCCGGCGGCATCTACTACGCAACCGGGACGGCCAAGGGCGGCTGTGACGTCGCCATCTGGTTCTCCTACGACGGTCTCACCTGGAAGCCCTCCCAGACGCTCAGCGGCGCTCGCGGCGCCTGCTCTACGGGCGGCGTCAGCAACGCTCCGGCGATCACGCTTGTCCGCGACGGAGGGGCCGGTCTCGTCGCCTACGGCACTGTGCCTGGTGTCGGCAGCGCGTTCTGGACCTCGCCCAACAAGGTCACCTGGACCTTTCATCCCCAGCCGTCGCTCGGCGGGCACGTCGCCGGACTCGCAGCCACTCGCTTTGGCTATATCGCCGTCGGCACCACAACCGCCGGCGGTGCGATGGTCTGGCTCTCGCAGGATGGCGAGACGTGGACTCGAACACCCGACCAGGCCAGTTTTGCCGGCGGGGCCCTAGACGATGTGCTGGCGCTCGACGACGGCAGCTTCGTGGCGGTTGGCAGCGACGCTGGCCATGCGTTTGCGGCCTGGACATCAACAGACGGGTTGATCTGGGTGCGGGCGCCGGAACCCCTGTCCTTGAGCGGTCCGCTCGGTGATGCCGATCCGGCAATGGCCTGGGGGCTCGCGTCCGATGGGCACGCCTCCACCAACCCTTCGGAGCTCCTGGTGGCGGTTGCTGGTGGGTCGCGGGCCATGGTCAGTCCGCCCACCACTCCCGGTCTGCGGACTGGCAGCCTCACCATCGAATTGTCTGGGCTGGTCAATCTGCCGAAGGAGACGGTGGCGGGCACCTGTGCCGACATCGGAGACGGCTCAGGCGGCACCGAGGTCCACATTCTCCTGCCTGATCTGGCGCGCCCGAACCCGGCCGAGGTGTCCATCCTCGTGGGCCCGGACGGTTCTGTCACCGGCGTCTCGGTGACCACGGACAAGCTGGAGGCCTCGCTGGGCCAGGGGGCGCCAATTGATCCGTTGATGCTGGCGACCGTCGCCGCCTCCAGCACGGCGTCTGGCGCTGCCACGTTCGGCAACCTGGTGAATACCCTTGCCCCGGGCGTGTCTGGTCGACTCTCTGGATCGGTCGCGTGGCGGTGCTCGCGGTAGTTGGCCGCGCCTGCGAGGCCGCGTCGCCGCGCACCCTAGCCGCACGTCCGTCGTCGCGTCAGAGGGCAGCCGCCACGGCCGCGGCGATATCGAGGATCTCGCGGGCGTCCGTTGTCGCGCCCATGCCCATGGAGGTCAGACGTGGCAGCGTCCCGAGGATCAGCAGGGATCCACCGTCGGCTGGGGTCAACTTGAAGGCGCGGGCAACCTTGACCTTGATCGAGCCCATCTCCGCTTCGCTGCGGAGCACCTTGTCCGCCCGCTTGGCGAGGTCCTTCGCCCCGTTCAGACGCGCCGCGGTGGCGGGGGTCGCCGGTGAACTTCGGCGTGCCAAAGGACTCGTGCTCCCCAAAGCCCGCCTCGCCGGAATGGTTCCGGGCAGGTCAAACTCAACCACCAGCAGTGGCGTGGTGGCCCCGGAGCCAAGCGCATGCCCGATGTCGACGAGGACCGACCCAACGGTCGCGGCGCCGGTCGCCTCGTCAAGCAACCGGTAGGGGAGCGCGGTGGCGGACCCGACGTCCTTGCGCACGATCTCCTCGACGCCCGCCGCAAGCTTGGCCCGATCGTGGTTCCCGTAGATCAGGTTGTTCACGAAACGCCCTCGTCATCAGTTGATGTGCCTTGCCAGCTCGCCCAGGTTCGTCCGGCTACGCGCTCTCAGAACCGGATGATTCCGCCCAGCCCGCCAAGCAGGTCCCGCGCCGGCGACGTCTCGCCTCGCTCCTCGGCCTCCACGCGCTCAAGCGCGATCACGAGCGCCAGCCCCAGCGGCACGTCGAAGTCTGGCGCAATCTTGACGCCGTACCCGTTGTGCATGCTGAACCACACCCGGGACCAGCGGACCACCTCGCGGCCGGACGGGTCGGCGAGCTGGAACATGTACCGCTTTGGGGTGACCAGCTCCGGCGCGGCGGAGCGTCTCTTCCTGTATGCCTGCCTTGCGCCATGAGACTCGCGCGGCCGGCGCACCGCGTCCCGACACACCGCAGGACTTGCGCCACACCGCAGGACTTGCGCCACGCCGCAGGACTTGCGGCACCCTCGCTTCGGTGCACATGGCCGCCTCGGCCAGGTCGGCTGGGTTCCACAATGCGGATATTGAGTCTTGCGGAGACCGCCGGGTGGGACGCGGCCCCGAGTGAACGCGCGCTGGAGGAGAGGATGAGCCGGAACGCCATGCTAGATGCATGGGTCTCCGAGGTTGCCGCCCTGTGCGGACCCGAGCGGGTCCACTGGTGCGACGGATCGAAGGCCGAATACGACGCGATGATCCGCGTCATGATCCAGACGGGGACGGCGGTGCCGTTGGCTGACGACACTCGCCCGGGCAGCGTGCTCGTTCGCTCGCATCCCGCAGACGTTGCCCGGGTAGAGGACCGGACGTACATCTGCTCCACAAACAAGGATGACGCGGGCCCCACCAACAACTGGATGGCTCCGGCCGAGATGAAGGCAACCCTGACGGAGCTGTTCAGGGGCTCGATGGCCGGCCGCACGATGTACGTGATCCCGTACTCCATGGGCCCAATCGGCTCGCCCATCGCCAACATCGGCGTGGAGTTGACGGACTCGCCCTACGTCGTTGCAAACATGCACATCATGACCCGCGTGGGATCCGCGGTCCTCGACGTCCTCGGGGACGGCGGGTTTGTCCGCGGTCTGCACTCGGTGGGTGCGCCGCTGGGCGCCAACGATCCCGATTCGCCCTGGCCTCACAACCTTGAGCACAAGTACATCTGCCACTTCCCGGAGACCCGCGAGATCTGGTCGTTTGGATCCGGGTATGGCGGCAACGCGCTGCTGGGCAAGAAGTGTCACGCGTTGCGGATTGCCTCGGTCCAGGCGCGCGATGAGGGCTGGCTTGCGGAGCACATGCTCATCCTCAAGCTCACCAACCCCGAGGGCCGCGTCCACTACATCACCGGCGCCTTCCCGTCGGCCTGCGGCAAGACCAACCTGGCGATGCTGACGCCCACGATTCCCGGCTGGAAGGTGGAGACGATCGGGGACGACATCGCCTGGATGAAGATTGGGCGGGACGGCCGCTTGCGCGCCATCAATCCGGAGGCCGGGTTCTTTGGCGTCGCCCCGGGGACCAGCGAGGCCACCAACGCCAACGCCATGGGGAGCCTCACCGGCAACGCCATCTTCACCAACTGCGCCATGACCGAGGACGGCGACGTCTGGTGGGAGCAGATGACCGACGAGGCGCCTGAGGGGGCAACCGACTGGCTGCGCCGGCCCTGGTCGCGCGGCACGGCCCGCAAGGCCGCGCACCCAAATGCCCGCTTCACGGTCCCCGCACGCCAGTGCCCGGTCATTGCGCCGGAGTGGGAAGACCCCGAGGGTGTGCCGATTGACGCCATCCTCTTTGGCGGCCGTCGGACCTCGACGGTGCCGCTTGTGACCGAGGCGTTTGACTGGACGCACGGCACGTTCATGGGGGCCACCGCCGGCAGCGAGACAACCGCGGCCGCTGTTGGCGCCGTTGGCCAGCTCCGTCGAGACCCGATGGCCATGCTGCCGTTCTGCGGCTACAACATGGCCGACTACTGGAACCACTGGCTCACGTTTGAGCAGCGGACCAGTCCGGCCAAGCTGCCGCGCGTGTACTTCGTCAACTGGTTCCTCAAGGGGCCGGACGGCAAGTTCCTCTGGCCGGGCTACGGCGAGAACAGCCGCGTGCTCAAGTGGATCGTGGAGCGTGTCGAGGGCACGGCGGAGGCCGTCGATACCCCGATTGGTCGTGTACCGGCACCGGGGGCACTCGACATTGACGGGCTCCAGCTTGCCGATGGCGCCCTAGAGCGCCTCTTGGACGTGGACATCGAGGGCTGGCTCAACGAGGTGCCGCTGATCCGCGACCACTTCGCCAAGTTTGGCGACCGGCTGCCCACGTCGCTTGCCGCTCGCGCCGACGATCTTGAGCGGAGCCTCCTTGTGGCCCAGGAGTAGCCAGCAGCCGATAGGCCCGGCGCCTGCCGGGTGGCGCGGTTCTGCCGCGTTTGGCGAGTTGGGGGGATACTGCGCTCGGCGCGCCCGGCACCTCCGATCCTGCGTCCCGCAACGGGCCGGGGTGCGCCAGAGATAGGAACAGCCGTGCGCGCGTCCCTGCGTCTCATGCTGCGCTCGAGTCGGCCCGCCGCCCTGCTTGCCGTCAGCGTCATCCTTGTTGCGGCCTGCTCGTCTACGGCCGCAACCCCACCCGCAGTCTCAATACCAACGGCGTCACTGGCGTCGACGCCGGGCGCCTCAACGGCGGTCTCAACGCCAGCCGCCAGCGGGTCGCCTACCGCCACTGCGACCCCGGGCGCCAGCGCACCGGCGGTCTTCCAGTTGGCGGTGACCGGCGACGCCAACGTCACGGGCACCTGGTCCAAGAGCTACGGCGTCAACTGCAACAACCCCACCTACGACGGGCTCGACATCCTCTTCTTTGCGCAGTCGCCGGATACCCAGGCGGTGGTCCTGATCACGCTCACGCAGGGCTCGATTGGCGTGAGCGAGCGCCACGGGGCCGGGGCGGCCTACACCGACCGCGAATTCCAGGGCACGGGCGTCACCGTCTTCGACCCCGCGAAGGGCGCCACCTTTGACAGCGAGTTGACCACGGTGCCGGGCAGCGGGCAGAAGCCGGGCGCCCTGGGCGCGATCACGCACATCACCGGGTCCGTGGACTGCGGCAGCCAGGTTCCCGGGACGTCCACCGTTGCCCTGAGCGGCTCAACAGCGGAAGGCGCCGTGAGCGGACCCTTCCAGCGGTTCCGAATCGGCTGCAACACCAATGCCCAGTACGGGTCTTCGGTCACAGCCATCGCCATCGTCAGCGCAGGCGCAACGCCATCGCTGCTGATCATCAACCTGCCGGCCAGCGGCAAGGCGACAATCTTCTCGGCAACGCAGAGCCCCCCGGTCAACCACTCCTATGCCATTGCGCCGACGGGCACGCTCACCACAACCGCGGGCGGGGCCCATGTCGAAGCGGACTTCCTGGAGGTGTTGCCAGCCGGGGCAACCGGCCCAGCGCACACCATCCACCTTGCAGGCGATATGACCTGCGGCGTGTGGACAACCAGTTAGACGGACGGGAGCCCCTGGCCGTCTAGGCCGTGATGCGCAGGCGGTCTGGGTCGTACATCGGCCGCAGTGAGGCGCGCGCCGGGTAGCGGCGCCCATTGATCTCCACCTCGAGACGCACGCCCTCAACGGCCGTGGCGGGCAGACCCGCCTCGTCCTCAAGCATCGCCAGCCCAACCGCCCCGCCAAGCGTGTGCCCGTAGGCGCCGGCCCGGACATAGCCCAGCCAGCGTCCATCACGCAGCACGGGCTCGCCGCCGTACAGGATTGGCTCAGGGTCCTCCACAAGGACCTGCGCGAGACGCCGCTTCGGCGGTCCGGGCACGCGGGCGGCAAGCAGGGCGTCGCGCCCCACAAAGCCGCCGGGCTTGTCCCAGGCCACCGCAAACCCAAGCCCCACATCAAGGGGGGTATCCGTGTTGTCGATATCGAGGCCGTAGTCGCGGTAGGCCTTCTCAAGCCGCAGGCTGCCCATCGCCCCCAGGCCCACGTTGCGGTAGCCCAGGTCCGTGCCGGCATCCATGAGCGCGTCGTAGACGGTGAGCGCCTGGTCCGCGGGGACGTGGAGCTCCCAGCCCAGCTCGCCCACATAGGTGACGCGCATGGCAAGGACGCGGGCGTAGTGCAGGTCAATCTCGCGGGCCGACATATACGGGAACGCCGCAGTTGAGAGGTCCGCACTGGTCAGACGCGTGAGCAGCGCTCGCGACCGCGGCCCTTGCACGGTCATGAGGGTGGTCCCGGACGTCACGTCGGTGACGGCCACGTGCGCGCCGTCGGGTGCGTGGCGCTCAATCCAGGGCGCCATCCGGCGGTGGACAAGGTCCGTGACCACCACAAGGAACCGGTCCTCGGCCAGACGGGTGACGGTGAGGTCTGCCTCAATGCCGCCCGCCTGGTTGAGCCACTGCGTGTAGACCACGCGGCCCACGGGCACCGCCACGTCATTGGCACACACGAGGTTGAGCACCCGCTCCGCGTCGCGCCCCTGGACGAGAAACTTGGCCATCAGCGACATGTCCAGCATGCCCACGCCCTCGCGGACCGCGCGATGCTCTGCCTCTTGGAAGGGGAACGCGGCATCACGCCCCCAGCCGGGCTTGATCAGGGGCATTGGCGCAGCACCAGCAAACCACTCGGCGTATTCCCAGCCTGATGACACGCTGAAGTGGGCGCCCGCCGCGGCCATGCGGTCGTGGATGACGGAGCGGCGGACGTTGCGCGCGGACTTCGCCTGCCAGTTTGGCCACGCGGCGTCCCCAAAGAGCGCGCCAAGCTGCTCCACGGTCCGGTCCTTGCGGAAGCGCCGGCTTGTCTCGTAGGTCTGCGTCCGGTCCACGGTGAGCCCCGTCACGTCCACGGGCGGGACCCCGTCCGCAATCCATGCGGCGGTGAGGCTGCCCACGCCGCCACTGAACAGGATCCCCAGCGAGTTGAGCCCCGCGGCCACAAAGTACCCGCGCAGCTCCGGCGATTCGCCAAGCTGCGGCGCGCCATCGGCGGTGAAACTCTCTGGTCCGCAGAACATGGTGCGGACGCCCACGTCGCGCAGCGACGGGAAGCGGTCCAGCGCCCCTGTGAGGTACGGGCCAACACGGTCCCAGTCCGGCGGCAGGCTGGCAAAGGCCACCTCGGGCGGCACCCCGTCCAGCGCCCACGGCCCGGCCTCGGGCTCAAACAGCCCCACAAGGATCCCGCCGCTCTCCTCGCGGTAGTAGCCGTAGCGGTCCGGATCCTCCACCACAGGCAGGTCCGGGTGCGCCCAGTCCACGGACTCGGTGATCAGGTAGTAGTGCTCGGCCGCCTGGAGCGGCACGGACACGCCTGCCGCTGCACCAACCTCGCGGCCCCACATGCCCGCGGCGTTGACAACGTACTCGGTCCGGATGGTGCCGCGGTCTGTCACGACGCCCGTGACACGCCCACGCGCCTGCGTCACGCCGGTTGCGGCCACACCCTCGATGATCTTGACGCCGCCCATGCGGGCGCCCTTCGCGTAGGCCATGGTGAGGTCCGCCGGGTTCACCCGGCCCTCATCGGCTACGTAGAACGCGGCGAGGACGTCGTCAGTCTTGGCCGCTGGCCAGTGGCGCCCAAACTCGGCAGCGGAGAGCTCCTGGTCGTCAACCCCGTGACCGCGTGCGAAGGCCGCCTCGCGTCGGAGCGTCTCAAGGCGCGCCGGCGTGGTGGCCAGGTGCAGGTGGCCGATGGGCCGAAAGCCCGTGGCCTGGCCGGTCTCGGCCTCCAGCGACACGCACAGGCTCCGCGTGTAGCGCGACATCCAGATCATCGTCTCGCTGGACATGCCGGCCGAGGTGATGAGCCCCGCGGCATGCCAGGTGGTGCCCGCGGTGAGCTGCCGTCGCTCCAGCAGCACAACGTCCCGCCAGCCAAGCTTCGCAAGGTGGTAGGCGATGCTTGCGCCGATGACGCCGCCGCCGATGATGACGACGCGGGCGTGCGTTGGGAACTGCTCGCCGCTTTGGCCTGCCGTGGCGTCCATGGGCTGCCCGGCCTACGCGCTGATGCCGAGGAGCTGCCGGGCGAGGGCGACGCTCGCCACCCCGTCCTCGCTGTAGCCGTCTGCGCCAATCTCATCGGCCCACCCCTGGGTGGCCGGTGCGCCGCCCACGATGATCTTGACCCGTGACCGCAGCCCCGCAGCCACGATCGCCTGAACCACGTTGCGCTGCCCGGCCATCGTCGTGGTCAGCAGCGCCGACACGCCCACGATGTCTGCGTCCACTTCGGCTGCCTTCTCTGCAAACCGCTCCGCTGGGACATCAACGCCAAGATCGTGGATCTCGAAGCCGGCCGATGCCAGCATCATGGCCACCATGTTCTTGCCGATCTCGTGGATGTCGCCCTTGATGGTGCCGATGACGACCCTGCCGGCGATCTGGCGCTGACCGCCGCTTGCCTTGAGGGCTGGCTCCAAGATCTCCACGGCGGCCTTCATCGCGCGCGCGGCAAGCATCATGTCGGGCAGGAACATGTCGCCCGCGCTAAACGCTTCGCCCACAGCGGTGAGTCCCGGGACATAGCCGCGCTCGATTGCGTCAAGCGGCGAAACGCCTGTCGCGAGTGCCTGCCGGGCAAGATCACCCGCGGCGCCCGCCTCGCCGTCCACGATGCTCTGGCGCATCGCCGTGAAGAGTTCTGCAGTCATGGTTGCTCCTTCGTGCGGGTGCCTGAGCCTATGCGAGGTCGCGGTCGGCGGCGGTGAGGATCTCGTCCAGTGCGTCCCGCGTCGCCTGCGGCAGCGGGTCAACCTGCGGGCGGGCAAGGATCTCGGCAACGCGTTCGCGTGCGCGGTCGTACATCGACGGCCTGCCCAACTGGCGCCATGCGTCGTGACTGAGGCGCTCCATGAGCCCCGGTCGCACAAACTCACGTGAGCGTGTTGCCGCCCGGGTGCTCTTCTGGGCAAGGAAGTTGCCGCCCGGACCAACCTCGGCGATGTCGTCGTGAAGCTCCGCGCCCGGGCTTGTGTCGATCCCGTCCGCGATGCGCTCACACAGCCGCGCAATCTCGGCGTCCACGAGGATCTGCTCCAGCACCAGGGTCTGGTCGCTCTCGATCTCGCCGATGCCGATGACGATGTCGGCACCCGCGGCAACGGGCGGCAGGGTGGTGAGGAGCTTGTCGATGACGGCCTCGGGACCCGGCTCGTGGGCGTCCGAGGTGCACCCGGCGGCGGTGCTGGGCAGCCCGTAGAAACGGCCCATCGTGGTGAGGGCGGCGGTCATCAGCCCCATCTCCGGGGTGCCGCCGAGGAACGCCCCGCTGTGGAAGTCCATCGTGCCGGTGGCGCTGCTGTAGATCATCGGGCGCCCGGGGTGGGAAAGCTGGAAGACGACGAGCGCGGAGAGCGACTCCGCGTTGGCGACGCAGACGTTGCCGAAGAGCCTGGCCGGCCCCGTCGTGCCGGTGACCGGCATGGGCATGACCATGACCGGGATGTCCAGACTGCCCAGCGCGAGGTACGCGTCAAGCATCGGGCCGTCGTGGGTGAGCGGCGCCACGGGGCAATAGATGACCGAGTACGAGTGACGCTGGCGGAGTTCGTCGTCGCCGCCGGCAAGGACGCTCAGCGCGGCCGCCAGATAGGGGACCTGCTCGGGCGAGTGGACCTCGTGCTGGCCGTGCTTCGAGGTGGCTGCGGCCATCGTCAGAAACTCGTGCAGGATCCGCGAGTGGGCGGGAGCGTCCGATGCCGTCACCGGGGGCCACGCCATGACGCCTAGATCCACCTCCTGGAAGACGCGGAGCGCCTCGGTGATGTCCCGCCGGGTCCCGTAGCGCCGCTCGCCCGTGGCCGTGTCCAGGACAAACGTGGCGGTCCCGTCCATCGCGTAGCGCGTGACCGGCGAGGGGAGGGCAAAGTCGTACAGGGGGTTGCGGGCCCCCAGCGTGAAGGTCTTGGGCACGATTGCCAGCGCCTGCTCCACGAGGCTGCGCGGGATGCGCGCCACGCCGGTCTCGCGGTCCACCTGCGCGCCAGCGGCCTCGAGCAGCGGCAGCGCGAGCGTCCCGTGAAACCGGAGGCCAACCTCGGCCAGGATCCGCAGGCTCTCGTCGTGGACGCGCTCTTGGTCCGCAGCCGCAAGGATGGAGTGTTCGAACCTCATGCCGTCCCTCTCAAGCTTGCTTTCGCCCTGTCCTCGAGCCCGTCCAGCTCGCGCGCAAGATGCTCGTCAAATGGCGTGTCCTGATGGGCGGCCAGCATCCGGGCGGCCGACGCGCGGGATTCTTCCAGCACATCCTTGGCGCCGGCTGCACGCCAGGCGTCATAGGTGCCGTGCGAGCCAAGCCGGTCCAGCAGCCAGACGCCACTCCGGACCGCGTCGCGGGTCACCACCCGGTCGAGGAAGGTTCCGCCCGGCCCAACCGCTGCCACTTCGCCCGAGGCCGGGTCTCCCGCCGGGTCTCCGATCCCTCGCCGGAGTCTGGCGGCCCGCCGGAACACCTCAACGTCAAGCAGGAGCTGCTCCACGGAGATCACCGTGGAGCCATCCATCAGCCCCGGCCCCACCAGCAGATCCGGCCAGCTCAGCACCGGCAGCGTCCAGCCCATCGAGCGCTCGTAGCTCGCCTGCGTTCCCGGGCGGTGGGCATCGGTGCCGCCGGTGGAGGCCTGGACCGGCAGACCGTAGAAGCGGGCCATCTCGGTGGTGGCACTGCCCAGGAGCGCAAGCTCCACCGGTCCGCCGCCGTACCGGCCGCTGCGCGGGTCCATCACCCCCGACGCCGGGGCGTAGATGACGGGCACGCCGGGCGCCGCAGCCTGGGCGAGGCAGAGAACGGCGAGGACCTCGCTGTTGGCCAGAACCACGGTGGACGTCAGGCTGGCGGGCCCTGTCAGGCCCATGAGCGGCATGGGCATGACCGCCACCGGAATGCGCCAGTCCGCCGTGGCCAGATAGGCGTCTGTGAACGAACCTTCCAGCACCAGCGGCGAGAGGGGGCACAGCAAGAAGGAGAACGGCATGCGCTCGCGCACCGCCTGCCGGCCACCGAAGACGGCCCCAAGCAGCTCGAGGAGCCAGCCGGTCTCCTCCGGCGAGGCCGCGGAGTCCTGGACGTGCTTGGTGAAGTGACGGTAGGCGTCACGCCAGCCGTGCAGGATTGCCGCGGGGCCCTCGCCGGGCCCCTCGCCTGGGATCCCGGCGCTCCCGGCGCTCCCGGCGCTCACAGCGCTCACAGCGCGCCAGTAGACGCCCACCTCGTCGATGTCCTCGGCCAGCCGGGTCACGGACAGCCAGTCGTCATACGTGGTCGGGCGGCGGTCACCGGTGAGGGCGTCAACTGCTGTGGCCGCCTCGCCGTCGAGCACCAGGGAGCACGCCCCCTCGTTCATCGGCAGACGCCAGCCGGGACGTCGTCCACCCAGGCTGAACTGGCGCGGGGCAAGCCGCAGGGACTCCTCAATCAGGCCGCGCGGGAACCGGACGATCTGCGTGGACTCGTCCACCAGCGCGCCGGCGTCCGCCAGCAGTGCCCGTCCTCGCCCGGTGTCCACACGCACGCCGGTCTCCGCCAGGAGCGCCAGCGAGCGCTCATGGATGACCGCGCGGTCGTTCGGGGAGAGGACCTCGACGGTGGTGCCCATGGATGATCTTCAGATCAGCCGAGTTCGCGGTCGGCGGCAGCGAGGATCCGCGTCAGTTCGGCCTGCTTGGCGGGCTCGATGGGCTCAACGTGGTGCGTCTCAAGGATGGTGCGGACGCGCTCGCGGGCCACCTCAATCGGGTCCCGATAGCCGCTGGGCGGCGTGAGTTCGTGGGTGAGCCCGCGGACCATCGCGTGGCGCATGTACTTGCGGGTGTGCTGCTCGGCGAGGAAGTGGCCCGCGGGGCCGACGTTGGCGATCACGTCGAGCGCCAGGGTCTCTGGGCTCACGTCAAGATCGAGGAGCGCGTAGCGCGCCCGCTGATACAGATCGTTGTCGAGGATGATCGACTCGGCGTGGAGCCGGGTGTACGTCTTGACGAGACCCATCCCGGTGACAATCTCGGGCCCCACGAGTCCCGCCCAGAACGGGTCCAGCGCCACGTCCGCGGCCGCCTGCCACGTCCCGGGGCGCTGAGCGTCGGTCCCGTAGCAGGCGCCTAGCGACGGCATCCCCCAGTGGTGGGCCATCTCAACCGGCGCATAGCGCGCCCGCTGGTCCAGCGGATAGCCCACGTAGGTCCCGGTCCGCGGGTCTGCCCACGCCTGCATGATCGAGTGGAAGACGGGCGTGCCCGGGTGGGCAAGCTGGAGCAGCACGGTGGCGCTGATGATCTCGGCATCGCCCAGCGCCAGCGCCCCGGCCATGGTTGCGGGTGCCGTGGTGCCAAGCGTGGGCATCGAGAGGAAGCCGACGGGCACGCCTGCCGCAGCCAACTCCAGCGCGCCCTCGATGCCGGGCTGGTCCTGGAGGAGGGGTGCGATGGTGCACACAACAAGCGAGAAGTTTGGTCTGCGACGCAGCTCCTCGCGGCTGCCTGCCAGCACGGTGGCCATCTCAAGCGCGTAGCGGCAGTGCGCCGCGCCCATGATGGTCTCGCTCTGCACGTGCTTCATCGTGGAGCCCCAGCAGGCGTCCATCTCATGGAGCGGCGAGGTGCGGCCCTTGTCCTGCGCGCTCACCATCGGCCAGATGAACCCACTTGAGGGCAGGTAGTCGGCCACGCGCGCCATCGCGGCGACGTCCGCCTTGGTGGAGGGCCGCGCAAGCCCGGTCTCAAAGTCGATGGTCTCCACGCCGCAGCCGTCGTTGGTGAACCACGTCACGCCGTCCTGGAGGACAAGGTCCAGCGAGGGGTCGCGCGCAGCCATCGTGAAGTACCGGGGCACGGTGGCCATCGCGCGCATCACGAGGTCCGGGGCCAGCCTGACGATCTGCGTTTCGCGGTCAACCGATGCGCCGTGCTCCTCAAAGATCCGCAGCGCCCTATCCGAAGGGAACTTGACGCCCACCTCCTCGAGGATCCGCAGCGTTGCGGCCCGGAGATCGTCAAGCTGCTGGTCCGAGAGGAACCGGACGCGGCGGCTTGAGCGGAGGGGCTCAAGGGGTGGGCGCTCTGAGGTCATGCCGTTGAGCTCCTTCTGTCGGGTTCGGCCAGGGGCCTAGATGGTGGGCTGCGGCTTCGCGGGCTTGACGGCCCCGATCCGCCAGGCGACGAGGATGATCAGGGCGGTCACCGAGACGATGATCGTTGAGATGGCGTTGATCTCCGGGGTCACCCCGAAGCGGATGCGCGAGTAGATGTAGAGCGGCAGCGTGCTGGAGCCGGGACCGGCCTGGAACGAGGTGATGATCAGGTCGTCAAACGACAGGGCGAAGGCGATCATCGCCCCCGCGCCCACGGCCGGCATCAGCAGCGGCAGCGTCACGTGCCAGAAGGCGCTCAGGGGAGAGGAGCCCAGGTCGCGGGCCGCCTCCACGATGCGCGGGTCAAGCGACACCGCCCGCGCCCGCACCACGATGGTCACATAGGAGATGGAGAACGCGATGTGCGAGATCGCGATCTGGAGGATGGAGCCGTGGGCGTCAAACAGGAGCGCGAAGAACAGCAGGAGGCTGATCCCCATGACCACCTCCGGCGTGACCATCGGCAGCAGGATGAGCGTGTCCGCGATGCCGCCGCCAAAACCGCCGCGCAGGCGGGCGAGCCCCAGACCCAGCAGCGTGCCCAGCACGGTGGAGCCAACCACGGCGATTGCAGCCACCTGAATGCTGATCCACAGGGCGCCAAGCACATGGGCGTCCTTGAACAGCACCGGGTACCAGTCCAGCGTGAAGCCGCGCCACACGAAGTTCCGCGGCGAGTCGTTGAAGCTGAAGAGCACCAGCACCACGATGGGCGTGAACAAGAACAGGTACACGCCCAGCGCGTAGGCGGTGAGCGGGAGGTTGCGGCCCTTGCCCATCAGCCGATGACCTCCGCGCGGAGGATGCGGAGCGTGGACACGGTGCCGATGATGGTGGCGAGGATCAGCAGGAAGCCAAGGGCCGCGCCGAAGGGCCAGTCGCGCGCCGAGAGGAACAGCGACTGGATGACCTTGGCGATGGTGGTGGTCTGGGCGCCGCCGAGGATGTCGGGCGTGACGAAGTCGCCGATGGCCGGGATGAACGTGAGCAGGCTTGCGGCAATCACGCCGGGCATGGTCAGGGGCAGCGTCACATGTCGAAATGCCTGTGCCGGGCCGGCGTACAGGTCTCGGGCGGCGGCCACCACGGATTCGTCCACGCGGTCGATGGACACGTAGAGCGGCAGGATGGAGAACGGCAGGAAGCCGTACGTCATGCCAAGCACCACGGCGAAGTCCGTGTTGAGCAGGATCAGCGGGTCATGGATGATCCCGGTTGCCTGCAGGACGCCGTTGAGCACGCCGTTGTCGCGCAGGATGATCATCCAGGCATACGTGCGGATGACCCAACTGGTCCAGAACGGGAGCATCACCAGAATTAGCAGCAGGCCCTTGCGGCTGCCGCCGTGGCGGCTGATCCAGTAGGCGATGGGGTAGGAGATGCCAATGGAGAGGACAGTGGTTGCCACCGCGTACTTGAGCGAGTTGAGCACGGTGGGCAGGAACGACGGCTCAAGCGCGCGCAGGTAGTTGTTGAAGCTCAGGCCCTTGTCCAGGATTGCTCCGCCATAGGCGTCACGCTGGCCAAGGCTGACAACGAAGATGATCGCCAGCGGCGCCGCGAAGAACACAAAGAGCCAGCTGATCCCCGGGAACAGCAGGGCCCCGTCGCGGAACCGGGCGCGCATCATCGGCGCGTCTCTACGCTCCGGCCCGGAGTTTGCTCCAGCGGTCGTGGTACTTGGCCAGATCCGGCCCAAGGTCCAGCAGCTCCTGGAGCTTGCCGATGGCCGCCTGGCTGGGGTTCAGCGTGGGGTCGGCCAGGATGAGCGGGTCGATAAACAGGCGTGCCGCCTCGTTGGGGCCCATGTAGCCGGTCTTGTTGGTGTTGGCGGCGCTGACATGGGCGTCAAGCATGTAGTCGATAAACAGCTGCGCCGCCACCGGGTGCTGGGCGCCTGCGAGCAGGACCATGGCGTCCGAGCCGCGGATTGCGCCCTCCTCGGGCAAGTAGTACTTGACCGACGGTCGGTCTGCGATCACCTGGCGGACGTCAGCGGCCCAGGCGTGGCAGACCCAGACGTCGCCCGACGAGAGGGCGCCGATGTCATCGGTGGTGTAGGTGCGCAGCAGGGGCTTCTGCTGCTGGAGCAGCGCCAATGCGGCGTCCAGCTCCGCGTCGCTGGTGCTGTTTGCGCTGAAGCCCAACTGGATCAGCGCCGCCGCGAAGGCTTCGCGGTATTCGTCAAGCATCGCGAGGTGGCCCTTATAGGCCGGGTCCCAGAGCGTCTTCCACGACGTGGGCGTGCCACTGACCCGCTCGCTGTCGTACGCGATGCCGGTTGTCCACCACATGTACGGCATGGAGTGCGCGTTGCCCGGGTCGTATCCGGGGTTGGCCCACTCGGCCGCCAGGTTGGCCCGGTTGGGGATGAGGGAGAGGTCCAGCGGCTGGATCATCTTGCTGGTGAGGAACCCCGGGACATCCACCGACGTGACGAATGTGACGTCGTAGCCCGAGTGACGGTCC